>NZ_JAUBRK010000106.1:0-12922 GCF_036701825.1 Microcoleus sp. MOSTC5
CAATTATGAGTTAGCTCTAGGGGATGAAATTTAAAACCTCTAATTATAACATAAATCTTTTTTGCAAGAGGTCTAATTTTAATCTGACTCATAGCCAACCTTCTTCTGAAGATCGATCACGATTTCAAAGCAGCCATTCTGTAGCGTCTGGATGCTTCATTGTAGGTGACTTACGCCCGCTGACTGATGAAACCCGATTTCTTCCTATATTTATCGTTCCTCCTCGCAAATTTTAGTAAAAACCGGGAATAAGCGCTCATGCGTAAGCCCTGAAACTGTCCGAAGTGTTGATACATTCTATCTACTTTCAACAAGTTAGATGCGCGGAAAATTCAACCCTTCAGCGTTGTGACTTTCTGCAAACCAGAAGCATTGGGAGGATTCGCGATCAGATTGCGGATTTCATTTGATCGTGCAATGTACTCTCCATCGCTCAAAACAGCTTGGCTTCCCTCCAGCGAAATAGGATCTGCCAAATCTATCCAAGAACGGCAACCGCCGTATTCAGGAATGTACGGAATTTCTCGGGTTTCTGCAAGGCGATAAGCCCGCAGCAATAAAATATAAATTGGCTGATTTTGTTTCCATTTCAGGCGATCGCTGACAAATTTTTCATTCCAAATATGGTAAGGAAACAGCGCAGTAATTGCCGGTTCCCAAGCTACCAAAAAAACATCGGTAATCTCAGCCCAACTGCCAATTCTAATAATTTCCGGATGCCAACCAGATTCTACAGTTTTTACCTGACTCGCAAAATCCGGTTTTAATAAATCAGGCTGTTGGTGTTCAAAAGTTGGATACAGCACAACCTGTTTGTCATTGACATTGAACTGTCCTGCTTGCTCGCGAATTCCGCCCTTCCGCAACAGCACAATCGTTTGACCTTGTTCCAAAGCATTAACTGCTACATTCCATTCTTTCAGTGCGCGAGTAGTTGATTTCATAAGAATTTAGTCTTGTTTTAACAATAGTAACAAAATCGGTCCTCTCAAGCAAGTACAGCAACTTTTTTCTGTTAAAATTAGATAGCTTGAAGGTGAATACTAAAAATCTAAATCAGGACTTAGGGTATGAAAAAGCGACAATTGGGGACATCAGAAATTCAGATTACCCCGATAATTATGGGGACTTGGCAAGCTGGCAAGCGGATGTGGGTGGGAATTGAGGATGCTGAAACTGTCAAAGCAATGCGCGCCGCTTTTGAGGCGGGTATTACCACCTTTGATACGGCTGAGGCTTACGGAGAAGGGCATTCGGAACAAATTATCGGTCAAGCACTTTCAGATGTGCGATCGCAAGTAGTTTATGCTAGCAAAGTTTTCGCCAACCACCTGAAACCAGATTTGTTAATCGAAGCCTGCGATCGATCGCTAAAAAACCTCAACACCGATTATATCGACCTTTACCAAATCCACTGGCCCGCCGGCACTTGGAATTCCGAGTTAGTGCCAATTGCAGAAACAATGGACGCCATGAACAAGTTAAAAGAACAGGGAAAAATTCGGGCGATCGGCGTTTCCAACTTCTCCCGCGCCCAAATAGAAGAAGCCGCCCAATACGGACGCATCGACAGCTTGCAACCGCCATATTCTCTGTTTTGGCGCTGGGTAGAAAAAGATGCTATGTCCTATTGTGTGGACAATCATATCTCAATCATTGCCTATTCATCTCTAGCTCAAGGAATATTGACAGGTAAATTCGGACCATAACACAAGTTTGAAGAAGGCGACCACCGCGCCAAAAATAAGCTGTTCATCAAAGAAAATTACGACCGAGTGCAAACAGCATTAAATCAACTCAGGCCAATTGCCGATCGCCACCAGACAAGCTTAGGAAATTTAGCTTTAGCTTGGTTGATTTCTCAGCCGCAAACAAATGCAATTGTCGGCGCGCGCGACGGGGAACAAGCAGCCCAAAATGCTAAAGCTGCTGAGGTAAAATTGAGTGAAGAGGAATTAAAAGAAATTGACGCGATCGGGCGAACCGTCACCGATCGTTTAGACGATAACCCCGTTATGTGGAATTTCTAAAATAGTTTATTCAGGACTAGCAAAACCTCTATATGTAAGGTGCGCAGTGCGCACCTTACCCCGATAAATAGCGCGTAAAACCACTCTGAGAATAAGTTCTATAAATTTTATATAATAGTCGGGCAAGAGGTATAATATTTACTGCCTAGTACAAATATTCAAAGACATAAAATCTAAAATCCGTACTCCCAAATCTAAAATCTAAAATCTAAAATCTAAAGAGGTATAATATTTACTGCCTAGTGCAAATATTCAAAAACATAAAATCTAAAATCCGTAATCCCAAATCTAAAATCTAAAATCTAAAATCTAAAATCGAATGAGTTACTGCCTAAACCCCAACTGTTCCAAGCCGCAAAACCCTCCCGCAGCCAAAATTTGCCGAAATTGCCGTTCCAAACTGCTGCTGCGCGATCGCTACCGGGCTATAAAGGCGATCGGACAAGGTGGCTTTGGCAGAACATTTCTCGCCGTTGACGAAGACAAACCCTCAAAACCCCGCTGCGTCATCAAACAATTTTTACCCACAGACAGCCAACTCATCCCATCAGCAAGCAATCGCAACAGCAAAAAAGCAGCCGAACTTTTTGAACAAGAAGCAATGCGATTAGACGAATTGGGAAAACACCCTCAAATTCCCGAACTGTTAGCCTATTCCATCCAAGACAGCCGACAATATGTAGTCCAAGAATTTATTGACGGGCAAAATTTAGCACAAATTGTAGAAACAGAAGGCACATTTAGACAAAATCAAATTCAAGACTTACTCAATAGCTTATTACCCGTCCTTCACTTCATCCATTCCCACAACGTTATTCACCGAGACATCAAACCCGGAAACATCATCCGCCGCGCCGACAAACAATTAGTTTTAGTAGACTTTGGCGCCGCCAAAATTGCTACAGGTACAGCATTACTCAAAACAGGAACCAGCATCGGCAGCCCCGAATACATCGCCCCCGAACAAGCTAGAGGCAAAGCATTTTTTACCAGCGATTTGTACAGTTTAGGCGTAACTTGTTTGTATTTGCTAACTCAAGTTTCCCCTTTTGACCTCTTCGATCCTGGTGAAGATGCCTGGATATGGCGGCAGTATTTAGCGAATAACCCCGTCAGTGAAGAACTCGGTAAAATTTTAGACAAAATGATTGCAAATGCTACCAACCGTCGCTATCAAACGGCTGTTGAAGTATTAAAAGAAATTAATCCTCAAGTTGCGATCGATCTAGCAATCCCTCAAACAAATTCCAAGTTAGTTAAACCAGGAAAAACTCCTGCCCCGCCCCAACAGCCAACCTATAACTGGCAATGCCTTCACACCCTCACAGGTCACAAAAACTTAATTTACTCTGTTGCTTTCAGCCCCAACGGAGAAGTTGTAGCCAGCGGCAGCGATGACAAAACAATCAAACTGTGGCGAGTTGAAGACGGGCAAGAAATAGTTACTCTTACAGGTCATACTAACTCAGTTTATACAGTAGCCTTCAGCCCCGACGGGCTGATGCTAGCCAGCAGCAGCCACGACAAAACTGTCAAACTTTGGCGGATGAAAGATGGACAAGAAATCCGCACCCTGATCGGTCACAGTAACTCAGTTTACAGCGCAGCTTTCAGTCCAGATGGCGAAATTATTGCTAGCAGCAGTTGGGACAAAACAATCAAGATTTGGCGAGTCAAAGACGGGCAAGAAATTCGCACGCTTGCGGGTCACATCAATTTAGTTTATTTTGTTGCTTTTAGCCCTGATGGCGAAACTATTGCTAGTTGCAGTTGGGACAGAACAGTCAAGATTTGGCGAGTCAAAGATGGGAAGCTACTTCGCACACTTACAGGCCATACAGACTCAGTTCGCTGCATAGCTTTTAGTCCCAATGGAGAGTTTTTGGCTAGCGGCAGCCATGACAATACTATTAAAATTTGGTGGGTCAAAGATTGGCAAGAAGTTTTAACGATCGCAGGACATTCTTGGTATGTTGATTCTATTGCTTTTAGTCCCGATGGCGAGATTCTGGCTAGCAGCAGCAATCAAACTATCAAGATTTGGCGAGTGAAAGACGGTCAAGAAATTTGTAATATTGCGGGTCATACTAACTCGGTTTATTCTGTTAATTTTAGCCCGGAAGGAGAGTTTTTTGCTAGCGGCAGCAGTGACAAAACTATTAAGATTTGGCAGAATATGATGTTTGTTTAATTGCCCATAATTAAAGTTGTAAATCATGATAAAGATTGTAACCAAAAGATTTCTGCTGCGTGACTTTGTAGATTCCGATCGATCGCCATTCTTGGACTATCAAGCCGATCCGCGCAACCAGACATTTTACGAACCCGATCGGTCTAGTCCCGACCATGCCGCACGTCTATTCGAGATGTTTCAAGCATGGGCGGCCGATCGCCCTCGACTCAATTACCAACTGGCGATCGTACAACGACAGGAACCTTACGCGCTTGTCGGTTGCTGTGGACTGCGGGGAGAGTTGTGTGAAACTGGCGAGATGGAATTTGGTCTAGAACTGGCACCAGCCTATTGGGGGCGATATGCCTACGCGATCGAGGTGGGGCGTGCGCTGCTCGATTTTGGGTTCGCGGAACTCGATCTGAAGGCGATCTCCGGGTCTACCGTGAGTGCAAATACCCGGATCGCTCGGTTGGCGGAGTGGATAGGAGCAGAGGTGGTTGCTACCCGCCCAGGGTCATTATGGATGTCCGATCGCGGTTGGAGCGAGGTCGATTGGCGGATTGCACGGGCGCAATGGGAGCATCGTACTCTGCGGCACGGCCGATAATATATTTTTGTTTTGTGAACGCTTTATGAATGAGACAGCAGCCAATCAAATCCGTCAGCAGGTGGAAGCTGTGTACCGGTCCGAGTCGCGCCGCGTTTTAGCCACACTGATCCGCTTGCTCGGTGACTTCGATCGCGCCCAAGAGGCGATGCACGAAGCCTTCGCTGCGGCTGTAGCGCAATGGCCCCGCGACGGCATTCCCGCTAACCCGCGATCGTGGCTTGTATCTACGGGTCGCTTTAAAGCGATCGACACCATCCGGCGTCGCGCCCGCTTTGATACGCACTTGGCAGAACTCGCTCAACAACTCGAGCCGAGTGACACCACAATCGAGGATGACGAGGACGTTGAGGACGATCGCCTGCGCTTGATTTTCACTTGCTGTCATCCGGCCCTGTCGCCAGAAGCTCAGGTGGCGTTGACGCTGCGGGAAGTTTGCGGACTCAGTACCGAGGAAATTGCCAGCGCCTTCCTGATTGCTCCCCCCACGTTGGCGCAGCGGATCGTGCGGGCCAAGGCGAAGATCCGCGACGCACGCATTCCTTATCAAGTGCCGTCGAAAACCGATTTGCCCGATCGATTGGACACCGTGCTTCAAACGATCTACCTGGTGTTTAACGAAGGGTACGCCGCCTCATCTGGCAGATCGCTGACGCGGGCAGATCTCGCTGACGAAGCGATCCGTTTGGGACGGCTGGTAATGGAACTGTTGCCAGACTCCGAGGTGATTGGACTCCTGGCGCTGATGCTGCTGCAAGAATCGCGGCGCACCGCACGCACTTCCTCCACAGGCGACCTCATCCTTCTAGAAGACCAAGATCGATCGCTCTGGAATCAAGCACAAATTTCTGAAGGCAGGTTACTGGTGCAGCAATCGCTATCATCAGGACGGTTTGGTTCGTACACGCTTCAGGCTGCGATCTCAGCGGTGCATTCAGAGGCTCAGAGTGCTGCAGCAACGGACTGGGCGCAGATTGTGGGCTTATACGACCTGCTCGTGCAATTAGAGCCGTCGCCGGTTGTTGCCTTAAATCGGGCGGTGGCAGTGGCAATGCGTGATGGCCCCTTAGCGGGACTGCAATCGATCGACCAAATATTAACCCGTGGCGATTTGGCAGACTACCATCTGGCACACTCGGCGCGAGCCGATTTGTGTCGGCGGCTGGGCAGAACGGCTGATGCTAGAGAATCCTACCAAAAGGCGCTGGCGATCGTGAAACAGGAACCAGAGCGTCGTTTTCTCGAAAAACGCCTTCGCGAGTTAGGGTGAAAATTTTTTTTTTCTGCGCTGTCGATTTGCAGCCTCGCCGAACGACTACTAAATAGACCTCTTGCAAAAATAACTAGGACGGGCAAGATGCCCATCCCACAAGAGTTATTTTTTCTTGTGGGATGGGCATCTTGCCCGTCCAATAAATTTATGAAAAGGACTTTTGCAAGAGGTCTAATGAAGGCGACTATCTCAGATCGAATTTTGGAGCCAACGATGAAATACATATTGCTGATTTACAGCGACGAAAATGCCTGGACTGAAAGCGAGCTGCAGCAATGCTACGCAAAGTCTTTGCAGCTAACCCAAGAACTGCAAGCCAACGGTCAATATTTGGGTGCTTCGCCGCTGCACTCGATCGCCACAGCAACCAGTATTCGAGTGCGTGACGGCAAAAAACTTGTCACCGATGGGCCGTTTGCGGAGACGCGCGAACAACTCGGCGGTTACTTTCTGATCGAGGCCAAGGATCTTGACGAAGCGATCGCGATCGCAGCACGCCTACCAAGCGCCAGTAAAGGTACGGTTGAAATTCGCCCGATCGTGGAACTGTCGGGCTTGCCATCTGACCAGTAATTGCTGTCAATACCGCTCAACGCAAAGTTCCACATCAGCACTGACAAACTTTTTCAGAAAAAATGTTCAACTTGTCGATCGCGCGCACCTCTATTCGACTAGATGGTAGAGCAAGGGTTAGCAGTTTTCAATCTGCGCCCGGAAAACCAATCGACATCAATCAATAAGGAGATACCACGATGACTATGACAACCGAAACCACCAAAACACAAGTCGAAGCCCAGATTCGACAAATCATCGCAGATACGGCCAGTGCCATCTGCGCCAAAGACCTCGATGGCATCATGGCGCACTACGCCCAAGATGTGATTATTTTCGATGCAATACCGCCGTTCCAAACCAAAGGTGCAGATGAATTTCGACGGACGTGGGAGGCGTGCCTGCCTTGCTTCCCGGACTCCTTCGGGATTGAGATGCGAGACCTCAGCCTTACCGTGAGCGGTGATTTGGCGATCGCGCACTGGCTTTTTCACTTCACAGGGATGCCAAAAGATCACCCAGGGGCGCAGATGTGGATGCGAATCACCTCTGCGTGCCAGCGGAAACAGGGCAGATGGCAGATTGTTCACGAGCATTGCTCTGTCCCCTTCGATCCAGAAACGTCTCAAGCCGTTTTCACGAGCGCACCTTAGCCCAGCTCAACAACCACAAACAAAAGGAGATTTCACTATGAAAGTCATGGTTCTAGTCAAAGCTACCGAAGACTCAGAGGCAGGCGTCATGCCCAGCGAACAGCTTCTGACGGAAATGGGGGAATACAACGAAGCATTGGTCAAGGCGGGAATTATGCTCGCTGGCGAAGGGCTACATCCCAGCTCAAAAGGAGCGCGGGTAAGGTTTTCAGGCACAAATCGCAGCGTGACTGACGGGCCGTTCACAGAGACAAAAGAGCTGATTGCCGGATACTGGATCTGGCAAGTGCAGTCGATGGAGGAAGCGATAGCCTGGGTCAAACGCTGCCCCAACCCGATGCCAGGAGAATCCGAGATCGAAATTCGCCCGATCTTTACAGAAGAGGACTTCGGCGAATCCTTGACGCCCGAACTCAGGGAACAGGAAGAACGCATTCGGGCGGGGGCAGAAAAACTCCAGCGTTCTTGAGGGCATAAATACTGCCTAACTTTTCGTCCGGCAGCCACATCATTTCCTATGAATGGATTGCTCGATCGACTATTAACCAAAGGAGTACATGATGCAATCGAATACTTATCTCTTTTTTGACGGTGAATGCAAAGCTGCATTTAAATTCTACGAACAGTGTTTAGGTGGCAAAATCGACGGGATGATGACCTATGGGGATGCGCCCATGTCTGAGGAAATTCCCTCCGAACAGCGCGATCGAATCATGCACGCCAACTTAACTGTTGGTGAAATGGTATTGATGGGTTCTGACACTCCACCCGATTCCTTTAAAAAACCACAGGGATTCTCTGTGAATCTTCAATTTGACGATCTGGTCGAAGCGGAGCGGATCTTTCAAAAATTGGCAGAAAACGGAACGGTAAAGATGCCATTCCAAGAGACCTTCTGGTCTACCCGTTTTGGAATGCTTGTCGATCGATTTGGCACACCGTGGATGATTAATGTCCAGCCAGCTACCTAACCCTTTCAAGTTTGCTCACAGGCTTTACCCTTCTATTCAAACATTAGCGAAAAATCGTTAATGTTTCACCCTGCGATCGAAGTTAAAAAGGAGAAAACATGGCTACTAAAATTTTCGTGAATTTACCCGTCAAAAATCTCGATCGGTCTGTCGAATTTTTTACTAAACTTGGATTCAGCTTTAACGCCCAATTTACTGACGAAACTGCCACTTGTATGGTTGTGAGCGAAGACATCTTCGTCATGCTCTTGACAGAAGCCAAGTTCAAGGAATTTACACCCAACGCAATTTGCGATGCCACCAAGAGTACAGAAGTGCTGGTATGCTTGTCTTCCGAGAGCCGAGAAGAAGTGGATAAAATGATTCGCAACGCAGTTGCTGCTGGCGGAACGACCTACAATGAACCGCAAGACTACGGATTTATGTATAGTCATGGCTTTCAGGATTTAGATGGCCACATTTGGGAAACTATGTTCATGGAACCCAGCGCAGTTAATCAAGGTTAGGCATTTTCTATCTGCTTCCTGAAAACAATACAAAGCTCTTCTCAATGGGTCCCAGTTAGTGATTGCATTGAGAGGAGCGATCGAATATCCAAAAAGACTGCATAAACCATGAATTCATCATCTAAACCAGTTGGCTACAACTGCGTTTCGCCGTATTTCGTTGTCGATGGTGTAGCAGAAAAATGGCATTTCTCATTTGAGTATTGGCAGCGATCGAACTGAGGCGGTTCCCCAATGAATCGGGAAAGCCGATCGACTCTGAAGTCCGCATCAACGATACGGTACTGATGATTGCTGGTGGAGGCGATGGCTGGCCATCCTTTTTTAAACAGAAGTACGATCGCCCTTTTTAAACCTCTTCAACAACTCCGACGTCACCAAACCTTGCGGAAAAAATATCGTCCCCAAAACAATCAGCAACCCAAAAATAATTAAACGTCCATCCCGCAGAAATTGTGCTAACCAAATCGGCAATCCCTGAATAGTCGCCATCCCCCTCAAAACCTCCGGCAAAGCAGTAAATACCATACCACCCAAAACTGCTCCCAGAAACGTTCTGGTACCACCAATCAACACAGAAGTCAAGTAAATAATACTAGCATCAAAAGTACCTTGACGGGCGTTCCAAGTATTCAGGAAATGGGCACTAACTGCACCCACAACACCAGCTAAAATAGCGCCTAACGTGAAAGCCAAAACCTTATAAAAAGTTGGGTTAATGCCGATCGCATCAGCCGCTAACTCATCAGCGCGGATCGCCGCAAAAGCCCGCCCAACCCGAATCCGTTCCAGCCGATAGACAATCGCCATACTTACCAACAGTAAAGGTAGTACAATCCACAAATACTCGATCGGCGTTGCAAACGGTTGCGGAATCCCAAAAATGCCCACAGCCCCGCCAGTGATATCTAAATTCAGCGATAAAACCCGCAAAATTTCCACAAAAGCAATAGTTGCGATCGCCAAATAAATCCCACTCAAGCGCAGCGCCGGAATTCCCACCAAAATCCCCAGCAACCCCGAAACAACCCCTGCAATTATCATCTCTAATAACAACAACGGCACTGGAAATAAACCCCCTGTCTGTTGAAAAACCGTCGTAGATAAAATCGCCGCAATATACCCACCCAAAGCATAAAAACCAGGGCTAGCCAGAGACAATTGTCCAGTCATTAGAGGCAAATAAAGCGACATTCCCAACATTGCACCTAGCAACATCGAGACAATCAAAAATCCGTAAGTAGTAAAAAATTCATTCATAACTTTTTTTATTTCTTAGTCTCTTGGAGAGGGACTTAGTTTGACTCTTAAGCGATTTCAATCGCCGAATTTTCTGACACCTTTTAAATCAAACACCTCTATTTCTTAGTCTCTTGGAGAGGGACTTAGTTTGACTCTTAAGCGATTTCAATCGCCGAATTATCTTACACCTTCTGAATCAAACGCCGTCCCAACAAACCCTGCGGCCTAACCAATAGCATAATAAACAATATAGCAAAAGCAACAGCATCCTTATAAGCCGAAAAATCACCAGGCACAAAAGCCTCCACCAAACCAATTATAAAACCTCCCAAAACAGCCCCAGGAATACTCCCCAACCCACCAAGTACAATCACCGCCAAACCTTTCAAACCAAAAGCAATACCAAAATACGGCCCAGCAATACTCACACTAGAACCCACCAAACTCCCCGCCAAACCCGCCAGAAAACTGCTCACAAAAAACGTCAACACAATGTACCTATCAGTATCAATCCCCAATAAACTAGAAGTTGTCGCATCTTCAGCCACAGCCTGCATTGCTTTGCCAAATTTAGTAAAATTTATTAAGTAAGTTAAGACAGCCACAATCGCAACTGATACCGCAAAAATTACTATTTGAACAGTCCGAATCGGAATAGGTTTATCCGCTGTTCCGAAGTTAATTGCAGCCGGTAAATAGCCGTAAGTGTTAGCAGGAAAAGTGTAAATTTCCGCACCGACAAGATATTGGATGATATTGGCGATCGCAACAGCTACACCCAAACTAGAAACCACAGTCAGCAGAGAATCCGAGTGTCGCCGGCGCAAAGGCAAAAAAGCCACTCTTTCAACAATTACTCCCACCAAACCAGCCATGACACTTCCCAAAATTAACGCCACAGCAAAAGGCAAATCCACGGGAATTCGAGCGTTAGCCCACAATCCATTAAAACCGAAAGCACCTCCCATCAGTGCATAAGTGAAATAAGCACCCAAAGTAAATACTGCACCGTGAGCAAAATTAATAATTCCGAGAATAGAAAAGACCAGCGTGTATCCCAGGGCAAAAATAGCATACACGCTGCCGATCGACAAACCATTCAAAAATTGTTGCAAAAACAGAGTTAAGTCCATCACCCGTTAAAAATTGACCATCAAAGCCAAATCATTCAACAACAAATACGCTACGATTTTTCCCTTTTTCCTCTTACTTATTGGATTTTCTTGACATCCGTTAACTCCGTTCAGTCTGTCTAGGCAATCCGTTACCGAACGTTCCTTTCCCATCATTTCAAAAACTCAAACTTACCATTATTGCCATCCGCCTCCATCTTAATCCGTGCCACATAAAACTCTTTCTGATTAATCTCCCCTTCAGGCGTAAAAGAAATTTCCCCCAAAGGAGTATCGTACTTTCCACCCAACAACTGCTGATTCAAATTAGTACGCAATTCTGCCAAAGGATTTTGGCTAACCTTCGACTTAGCATTAAGTGCCTTTAATGACTCAACAAAAACTTGTACGCCAGTAAAAGCTTGAGCGCTAAATTGAGGCGGTTCCTTCTTAAATTGAGCGCGATAAGCATCGCGAAAAGCTTTATTAACTTCATTTTCATATTCCGGGCTGTAGGCTTGGGCAATCAAAACTCCATCACAAAGTGCTTTACAAACTGCAAACACATTAGAAGTATTCAGACCGTTGCCCCCAATGATAACGCCTTTGTATCCCAACTCCCGCAACTGCTTAATTAAATTGCCTCCATCAGCCGCCAACCCCGAAATAATTATCAAATCGGGCTTGACATTTATCGCATTAGTGGCTTGAGATTGAAAATCTGTATCAGTAGTCAAGAATTTTTGGACCGTTGCCAATTCCAGTCCCATATCTTTAACCGTTGTCTGAAAAGTTTCAGTCTCAGATTTGCTAAAAGCATCATTCTGAGCAAAAAACACGGCTACTTTCTTAATATTGGGATTTTGCTTAAGTGCAGCTTTCACCGCATTAGGTGCTACTACGGCGACAGGCGCGGAGACTCTGGCAACATAATCGCCAATCTGGGGAATGCCTTTAGCGGTGTTGGATGGTCCGAGTACGGGAATTTTTGCGCGATCGGCGATCGGATCGGCACTAAAAGCTTGTTGTGACAGGGTTGGCCCCACAATACCAACCACCTTATCCTGATTGATCAGAGTATTGAAAGCATTAATCGTCCCTTGTTCGTCTCCACCCGTATCTTGGAACACCAGTTTAATCGGCGTCCCATCCACACCGCCCTTATCGTTGAAATACTTCTCAGCAATTTTCGCCCCAGCCACCTGTTCCTGACCCAGTAAAGCCACATTGCTAGTTTGGGCCACGCCAATACCTATAGATATAGTGTTGGAACTACTCCCAGGTGAACTCTCTGGCGAAGCACCGGGAGATGGGGAAGTCGCCGGAGATACTGTAGTAGAGGTTTGGGGAGTGTTCGTCTGACTGCAAGCCAGCAGCAGTGAAGCGCAGGTAATGAATAAGCCACTAGGGCGGGCTGTAGGTTTTTTCATGAGCGGGCGATCGAACATCTATATATAGAACATCTACACGTAGAGATATTCTACCCATACGTGGTAGATGCTCCCCTCAAAAGTCCAATCTTGGCAAAAAAAAAGACCCAAGCCATAAAGAGGAGTCAGCCAGGGGATGACCCAACGCGGTGTAATAGCCAAAACCCTGACGGTGTATGGCTTCAAAAAAAACTCAAAAATACTTTCACAAAACGCTTGACAACATCTTGCGGAATCAGTATATTAATAAAGCGCCAGAAGGGAAGCGGTTCAAACAACCACAACCGGAAGGTAAAAACTGAACCTAGAAAAAAGAATAGTTTGAAAGCTTAAAGCACTATTAACCTCGTCAAAAAAATCAAGATAGAGA
>NZ_JAUBRK010000180.1:0-1329 GCF_036701825.1 Microcoleus sp. MOSTC5
GCGGCAAGCCTATGGCTTTGTCAACTTTGATAACTTTCGGGCGAGGCTATTAGCTTGCTTTTCTAATTAGTTTTGCTTATCACCTTGACTCCAGAAGAGCCTCTTTTGCTCCCCTCAATTTTCGAGGGCTTAATGTTGGGCTTGAATCATGAGGACGGTGGAGTGCTAGAATTCTTGCTAGTTTTTTTGGGAGATGGCTCTGGTTTTGCTTGGTCTGTGGCTGCTAACGCTGCGGTGAGTTTTTGGTTTTCCTCCCATAGATCTACTATCAAGACTTCTTTTGCCTCGTTTGATAGTTGTTTTAGGTCGGGGAGTTTTTCCATTCCTCGATCTAATGTCTATCTTGTCTTTTTGTCAAGGGGGTTGAGCAATTACGTCTGGCCTTCGACAAAAGAATATATTGCAAATCGACTTTTTACATCAATTGAAGAGCTAGAGTATTTATTACATCGCCTATTAAATGAAGGAGAGTTAATTATTAAATGGGGTCGACAAATCAAAAACAAGGGGAATGCGTGTATCACAGTTTAAATGTGCAACAGCTTATCCCAGTTTTATCCCACTTTTTGTCAGAGTATGACATATTCTGTCACCTCTTATTGAGAATGGGTAAGGAACGATTTATCTAGTAAAAATAATGGAATCCTTAGTGTATAAGGATTCCATCTATCGGAGCGGCGGGATTTGAACCCACGACCCCTACTACCCCAAAGTAGTGCGCTACCAAGCTGCGCTACGCCCCGACAGCTTTAATAGCTTAGCATAGAAATCCCTAAAAAGTCAAAAAACTTTTAAAACTTTTGCGGCCTGCACCAAACTCGGAACCGCAGCCGCCGGCCAAAAACCCTCGCACCTCCGACCAGCATTTAAGATCAATTGCACGCTGTAACTTTCGGGATAACCTTCCACCTGCACCCACAGCAAGTCGCTTTCGGCTTCAATGGCGATTTTTTCCTCGTCCATTAACTCAGAGGCCATGTGACTAATTGTGCCGGCTAATTGCCCCAACAATCGGCAAAAATCGTTCAACTCAGCCTCCGTGAGTTCGATCGCCCAACCGTCGCCAGCCACCAAACCCTTAAACTCATCCGCCTCCGGGTTCCATCCCAAACGCCACCCAACACCCGTTTTAATTACACGTTCCACCATTAAGGGATTTTAGATTTTAGATTTTAGATTTTAGATTAGTAGGACTTACCCATAAATACGAAAAAAAACGGGTTTTTTACCTGTGTTAAAGGGTCAACAGCAATATAGCGATCGCAAATGATTTGTAAATCATAAATAATGTATAATGAGGATGTAAACCTAAGTAGGAGTTGAGATGTC
>NZ_JAUBRK010000181.1:0-1327 GCF_036701825.1 Microcoleus sp. MOSTC5
GTTAGGAGTTGGGATTCAATCAACTCTCAGCAAAACTTTTCATTATATCATAAAATTATTTTGCAAGAGGTCTAGTAATAGTAACGATCGGTCAGGTTTCAGCATCATCGCCATTAGCAGCGACGCTCAAAATGGCATTGAACTGGGGCGTTGCTGGATACAGGTATGAATTCAAGATTTCGCAATTGCTATAAGCCCGCTTGAGGGTGAGTTTTGTAACTTCCGATAAAAGGTGATTCATACCGTGAATCAGCAACGCCTGAACTGGGTTTCACCAACCGCAACCTCGGCGCCAACGGAGGTATCTTTGCTCAAAACGGTGGCGCATCCCCAACTCTGTTTACTCGCGGGGAAAATGCAGCTTTTAACATCAGCAATGCTACTGACTATAAACTGGTAGTTCAAGGCAGCACTTACAGCCTGTTTGCTGGGGGCGCAACAATACCAGGCCTGACAAATCAACCGCTACGCAACTACACGGCTTTTGATGAAAAAGCCAGTCAGCCACCTTTACCCTACGATCCCTACAGCCAGGCAAACTTCCTATTTTTCGGCGACGAAACCGATCAAGCAAGTTCCACTTTTACTCTCGGCCCCATCTCGGTTAATAATTTCCCGGTAGCCGTCAATGACCCCTACAGCGTCCTGCACGACAAAGTGCTCAACGGACTTCCGGGAGTTTTAAGCAACGACACCGACGCCAACAGCGACCCGCTGACCGCCGCTTTAGTGACAGGCCCGAGCAACGGTACGATCTCGTTCAATGCCCTCGGCGACTTCGTTTATACTCCGAAAGCTGGTTTTGTCGGCACTGATACCTTCACCTACAGCGTTAGCGACGGTACAGATTCGTCTGTTCAACCAGCAACAGTTACTATTAACGTTACCAACAATCCACCCAAAGTAAATCCCGACACCTACACAGTCCTGCACGACAAAGTTCTCAACGGAATTCCAGGAGTTTTAATCAACGACACGGACGCCGACCTTGATATGCTGATTCCGGCCTTAGTTACAGGCCCGAGCAACGGTACGATCTCGTTCAATGCCCTCGGCGACTTCGTTTATACTCCTAACCCTGGTTTTGTCGGGAATGACACTTTCACCTACAGCGTTAGCGACCGCGCTGCAACTGTCCCGGGTACGGTGAATATCAACGTTACTAACAATCCACCCAAAGTAAATCCCGACACCTACACAGTCCTGCACGACAAAGTTCTCAACGGAATTCCAGGAGTTTTAATCAACGACACGGACGCCGACCTTGATATGCTGATTCCGGCCTTAGTTACAGGCCCGAGCAACGGTACGATCTCGTTCAATGCCC
>NZ_JAUBRK010000107.1:0-12830 GCF_036701825.1 Microcoleus sp. MOSTC5
ATGCTTTCATTAGCTTTGACTACCAAATGATATTTTATTCTTATTTATTGTACCGCATAACAGCGGAAACCGCTGTATTAAAAAAAATACCAGAATGTGCTGACATAAAAATATTTGTTGGGTTTGCCACGCCGGAAATCGAAGCTTGGATTATTGCTGATTGGAATAATTCAATAGCTAAAAATTCAGATTTTCGAGGCAGACATGAACGGATGCGTTGGTGGCTGAGGACACAAAGAAAAGTTTCTTTTGAGAATCCCGAATCATTTAGTGAATACGATGCTGAAAAAGATTGCTGTCGAGAAAAACTATCAGAAGCTTTAGTTGAGTCAAGTGTTCAAGATGAAGTCGATCGCGATAAAGCACGCTTTTCTAAAGGATACCATACACCTTTGCTATTGATGGCAATCGATCCGAATGAAGTTCAAAAAAAATGTCCGTTATTTCGCGAACTCTATAACTATCTCAATAATTTTTGTCGTTCTTCTTAGCTTATTCTCCCGGTAACAACTCCAACCGATATCGATACAAAGCCACAGGATGCCCCCCAGCAGCAAAATAATCCGGGTCTTGCGGCGACAAATAAATCGCTGTCACCTGATCGGCTTCAATTCTTTTACTCGCAGAATCGCCATTTTCTCCGCCTCCAACAACTCGATAAGCCGTTGTTGTCTCCACCTCATTCAAATAAATATCAGACTCTCCCCGAAACACCTGCTGAGAAATTTCTGTAGACACAAACTCGCGAGGATTCGGCGTCTCAGCCCCCCGACTGGTAACAATCGAAATTAGTTGGCGCTCCCCTTTCAAAACAGTAATTTGGCGGTTGGGATTGGTCGGATCGACTTTCACCGAAAGTACGCCACCATCGCCTAAATAAGCTTTGGCAATATTCAAACCGTTAAAAGTGCGATCGGCTACAATTTTTTTAGCATTTTTAGATGTATAATTATAACCAAAAACAATATTTTTTTCAGGTTGAAATCGCACTTTAAATAATACTGGCTGCTGCAAATACTGGCGGTTGCTTTCAAACCCAGGCGTCACAATATTTGGGGCTAAAGGAGCGGCTAAATCCACCAAAGTGCTCGCAACATTCCAATTGCCGGCCATCCAGTCGGGATATACCAAATCTCCCTTAGCGACAGCGATAGGAGGCTTGCTTTCCCAATTTGGAAAACTGGATAGGCGATCGCCCAAAACCCCCGCCCTCGCACCGTCACCCCACAGCAACACCAGCAAAATTAAACAAAAACTCCAAATTACCTTCATACCCAATTACATTCAAACAACTAACCTTCTGTCTCTCTTTCTCTTCTTTATCTCTTCTCTGCGTTCTCTGCGCCCTCTGCGGTTCATTAATTCAAAAATTAGACAACAAATGAGTTAAACATCATATTTTCTACCTTCTCAGAAACAGGCATCCTGCCTGTTACACAAAAATCAATTTTATTCTTGTGGGGAGTAGGGGTTGGGCAGGATATCCAGCCCCCAATATGCAATTTTAAGGTAAAAAAGCCTATGTTTTAAAGCGCCTCAACAGGTGCAGGTTCCCAAACTTCCCCGTATTTCTCCTGCAATTGATGCCAATTTTCCACCTGTCCCGGTTCGTATTCCCCCGGCTTTCCCCACTGCAAAAATGCGCTCAAAGCAGCCTCATTTTGTTCGTCCAGAAAACGAATTGCATAAGTAGTAAAATTCCCTCTTTTCGCCTCGCCAGTTTCAAACTTCACCTGTTTGATTTTGTCCATATTCAAGTGAAACTCAAATATATCGGCGTGCATATTGGCATATTTACCCTTCGGCAACTCCGCATAAAACAGCTTGTGAATTGAACCGCGAACTTCCAGCACAGCCGCGCTGCTAGTCACGATTAAACGCAGCGTTCCCAATTGTTCGCAAGCTTCCAAGAATTCTTTCAGAGTCGCAGTCATATCAATTTTGGATTGTGGATTGTGGATTTTGGATTAAATCGATAATAAGAAAATGGGAGTTGGGAATTAGGAAAAGGAATTAGAGAAAAAAGGATAATTCTTCCTTCTTCCTTCTCTCCTAGATAACTAAAGCCTCTCCTAGATAACTAAAGCCTTCTTCCTTCTTTTTACCACCTCGCGAAGTCGAAGGGCCTTCTTCCTTCATGTTTCGTGCAGTTCGTAAGCAGCGACAATCCGCTGCACTAGCGGGTGTCGCACCACATCCGCCTGAGAAAATTCGCAGAAAGCAATGCCCTCAACGTTGCGCAGAATGTTTTGGGCAACTGACAATCCCGACTGTTGGTTTGGTGGCAAATCTGTTTGAGTGATATCGCCCGTCACTACCATTCTCGATCGAAAGCCCAGACGAGTCAACACCATTTTCATTTGAGCCGGCGTCGTATTTTGAGCTTCGTCCAAAATTACGAAAGCATTGCTGAGAGTGCGCCCCCGCATATAAGCTAAGGGAGCTACTTCGATCAAGCCTCTTTCCATTAAATCAGCCATTTTTTCAGGGTCGATCATTTCTTGCAGGGCGTCGTAAAGCGGGCGCAAATAGGGATCGACTTTTTGCTGCAAATCTCCCGGCAAAAACCCTAGTTTTTCGCCTGCTTCTACAGCCGGCCTGGTTAAGATTAGCCGTTCGTACTGTTTGCTTAACAAAGCTTGGATGGCGAAAATAGCTGCTAAAAATGTCTTGCCAGTACCGGCGGGGCCGATGCAAAATGTCAGGTCATGGGTGCGTACTGCTTGGACGTACTGCCGCTGCTTGAAGGTTTTGGCTCTAATTTCTTCGCCTCGGCGTGTTTTGGCGAGAACGTCTCGCTGCAAGTCTTGTAAATCGCCTTGGCGGTTGGTATCCAAAGCTTGGCGCGCCGTCTGGATTTCAACTCCGGTAATATTTTTGCCTGATTTCCAATAGTCAGAGAGCGATCGCACTAATTTATGACACAATTCTACTTGACTTTTCGTGCCGGAAATTAGCAGTTCTTGCCCTCGCATTACCAGGTTAGCGCCGGTTTGCTTAGAGATAATTTTCAGGTTTTCTTCTTGATGGCCCGAGAGCGACATCGCGCTTTGAGTGCTCGGCAACTCTATTGTTAATTTTTCAATCATGCCAACATAAGCTCCTCCAAATAAGCAATTAAAAGTTAACAATTAACAGTTAAATCAGTCACTTTTTGCGAACAAAAAAACGCCAGTTACTAGGTTTTACCTAGTATCTAAGGCGTCTTTTAGATTTAGCTCCCAAATGAGTTTGGTGCTTGAGATACAAATCAAATCTCCTTTAAATCAAGTCAGGCAACTTTAGATTTTAGATTTTAGATTTTAGATTTTAGATGTACCTCATCCCGCTGACATTTGAGATTTAAAATTTTACATTTGTGTCCGATCGCAAAATCGGCAATCTCAAATCAAGCGGGGCTTGTAATACAAAGTTTACAACAGGCAATCTAAAATCTAAAATTGTTTTTTGGTTCTGCAGTTAATAACCGGGAGTATTTCTGCTCGTTCTAAACGTAGGTGTGTTAGTACGGCGAGGTTGTTCTCTCGGAGTTCTGCTAGCTAAGGGACTCGGCGACGGAGGCGGCGTCCGGGGTCGGAAGTCGCCTCGCGGCTCGCGCGATCCGCGATCCGGGCGATCGCGATCCGGGCGATCGCGATCGCCCCTGGGCGGCGAGGAGCCACGATCGCCCGCTTCGCCATCGTATATATCTAAGTAGAGCGACTGACCCGCCGTCTGCGCCACCGCTTCGAGCGTAGTTCTAATTGCCTGAATATTGCGTCCGCCCCTACCGTAAACCCGACCTTTGTCGGGATCTTCAAAAGCGAGCCTAACCCAGACCCGCGATTGGCGCGGGTGCAGTTCGCAATCTACCCGCAAAGAGCCTGGGGTCTCTAAAAAAGGCCCAATTAAAAACTTAACCAGTCCAGCGTAGTTGGGACTAGCTGACTGCTGCTGTGCTGGATTCAACGTTGGCTCCGGCTCCGACTTGTTCAAATACATGGGCTTTTCTGAGGATGTCACGCACGGTGTCAGTTGGCTGAGCGCCTTCTTGCAGGCGCTTGACAATCGCTGGAACATCCAGCCTGGTTTCGTTATTTCTGGGGTTGTAATAGCCGAGCTCTTCTAGGGGACGGCCGTCGCGGCGGGTAGAACTGTTCATCGCTACAATCCGGTAGCTTGTCTCGCGTTTTTTCCCGTATCTCTTCAATCGCAGTTTGATCATCTTCTTGCAGAATAGTCTTGTTTCAATTCTAAGCTATTATGTCGGTCGTCTTTCTGCGAACCCCAACTCAACCCCTATTTCTTAACCTCCCAGCAAAATATCGCTGCGATTTGCTGCCCCCAAGGCAGGTCTGCCGCCGTCAATGTGCGGTGTAATTGCTAGTGGCAAAGTCAATGCAGTTCCCCACTGCTGCACCAATTTTTGCAAAAATATATCTTGCTGTTCTCTCAAAGAGTCCCAATCGGTGCCGCGATTAATAATTGCAAACCACACTAAACCCCGATCGCGCGTGGGTATGGCTCCAGCCAAAGCAATCACGGTGTCCAAACTACCTGTTTTTACCACAGCAGATCGCGGAATGTGCCGGTGTTCTACAGTGCCTTTATCGCGCCCGGACACCGGAAACAAGTCAGCAATCGTCAGCCCAGTAGTCTGAAGGTTGCGCGCGATCGCCTGCATCATCCCACAAGCCGCCCTCGGAGACATCTGATTTTCCACTCCCAATCCCGAACCGTTAACCAATTGGAGTTCCTCCTCCGGCACCCCCGCCGCCCAAGTCGCTTGCTGCTGCACTATCTTTGCCCCGCCCAAATCGTCTGCCAGCATCTGAGCCATTTCATTATCGCTGTGGACGTTCATCTGCTTGAGAATTTCGGCTAAAGGGAGCGATCGGCGCTTCAGCAGCAAATGCCCTGAACTCACAAATTTCTCAGCAATCACGCTGCCGGCCACCGTTACTTGCGGCTTTCGAGTTCCCGGAGCCATCTTAGAATACATTGCCACCACGTCCTGAGGCCAACTGCGACCGTCGAGGGCCTGTCGAAGTATCTCCCCCGCAGCCAAAGGATCGGACTGGTAATTCATGCGGAAATTGCCTGTCACCACCAAATTTCCCGCTACCCGATCGATACCCATTTGATTGAGAGCATTGCCCACGGCGATCGCCTCCTCCCACACAAACAGCGGATCGCCCCCGCCGCTGACCACCAAATCTCCCTCCAATACACCATTGCTAATCGGCCCGGTTGCTCGGAACCGCGTTTCAAACTGATAATCCGCGCCCCAAGTCTCCAGCGACGCCAGAGAAGTCGCAATCTTAGTCAGCGAAGCCCCAGGCATCAGCACTGTCCCCTGCTGACTTACCAGCGGCACCATTCCCGCTTGCACCCAAATTCCCTGATTCCCATCAATCAGGTTCTTGTCTTTTAAGTCTTTTAAATATTCCCGCACCGTCGCTTCTGCGGGCAAGTCTGGATTTGCCGCACTTATTCCCCCAAAAGCCAAATCTTCGGCCACCACTAACCCGGGTATTCCTCCCCGCCAAGCCAGCACTGACGCAGCATTAGGCGCGGCAGTGCCTACCCCAGCCATGTCCAGCCACAGAGACATCATCCCTGAGCTAAATAAATCCAGCATTTTTTACTCCTAAAGTCAATCGATTTTAGATTTTAGATTTTAGATTTCAGATTGAAGAAAGCGCTCCCACTGATAAATCCGGGGGCAAGTGATGAGGATGGGGAGCTTTTTTCTCGCTCCACGGATGAATCCGGGGTTCCCGGACTAAAGTGCTTGGGATCATGTAAACTATTTCATTGATTTTTTCAATTTGCAGGCAAAAATAGTAAAGTAGTGACAAAACAAGCTCTATCAGAGTAGTCGGAAATGAGAATTGTCCGATCGGGCGCGAGCGGATTTTAGTTCTTTATTCAGACTTCTGGATTCACGCTCCTGACTTCCTGGTAGAATTTTTAGTGTTTCTCAAACATTGGTCAATGGGATCGACACGCGCAAGAATTGCAATAGACGCTATGGGTGGGGATCATGCCCCCGCCGAAGTTGTAGCTGGAGCGCTTAAGGCACAAGAAGAATTAGGCGTAGAGATTTTGCTCGTGGGCGACCCGCAGCAAATAGAAGACTCGCTCCGGCAACAAGACGCGATCGGCCGCGTCTCTACAGGTCAGCTAGAAATCGTTCCTTCTGAAGGAGCGGTGGAAATGCACGAAGAACCTTTGAGTGCCCTCAAACGCAAGCCCAACGCTTCGATTAACGTAGCGATGAACTTGGTAAAGCAGCAGCAAGCTGATGCTGTGGTGTCCGCCGGTCACTCCGGCGCGGCTATGGCTTCTGCCCTGCTCAGGTTGGGCCGGCTCCCCGGCATCGATCGCCCTGCGATCGGTGCGGTTTTGCCGACAATGGTACCGGGCAGCTCTGTACTCATTCTCGATGTCGGCGCTAATGTGGACTGCCGCCCCAAATTTTTGGAGCAGTTCGCTCTTATGGGAACTATTTACAGCCAGTGCGTGCTGGGCGTCGCCGAACCTAAAATCGGCCTGCTCAACATTGGCGAAGAACCTTCTAAAGGCAACGACGCAGCGGTGCGAACCCACCAGTTATTGGTGGACAACCCTAACATTCCTTTTGTGGGCAATGCCGAAGGCCGCGACGTGCTGTCGGGGAACTTCGACGTAATTGTCTGCGACGGGTTTGTCGGCAACGTATTGTTGAAGTTTGCCGAAGCGGTGGGCGAAGTCGTGGTGCAAGTGCTTAAGGAAGAATTGGCGGCCGGACTCAAAAATCAAATTAGCGCTCCCCTCCTGCAAGAAAGCCTCAAGGGCTTTAAGCAGCGGGTAGACCACGTTGAACACGGCGGCGGTTTGCTATTGGGCGTTGCTGGAGTTTGCATTATCAGCCACGGTTCGTCTCAAGCTGCCTCGATTTTTAATGCCATTCGTTTGGCGAAGGAGGCTATTGACAACCAAGTGCTGGAGCGAATTCGATCGTCCAATCACCAAAGCGCTCTGGAACAAGAAGCTGTGAATTAGAAGCAGTAAGTAGGAATTAAAAATTAAAAATGTAAAATTAAAAATGTCAGCTTAAACCAACTGTTTTGCTTAAAAAAAAGTAATTTCAGCAGTTTAAAAAATAATTTTAATTGGTAGTTTTTAATTTTTAATTTCTCGATCGATCGCTCATAAATGGAGAGGAATGTTGCAGCAATCAGGGTTCGGCATTGCCGTCACGGGTAGCGGTTCTTGTACACCGCAGGTTTCGCTGGATAATAACGGTTTGAGTCAGATAGTAGAAACTTCTGACGAGTGGATTGGGGCGCGGACGGGCATTCGCTCCCGCAGGCTGGCGGACGATCGCACTTCTTTGTGCGATTTAGCGTCCGAGGCATCGCTTCAGGCGATCGCCATGGCAGAAATTTCGCCGACAGATATTGATTTGATTATTTTGGCGACTTCAAGTCCTGACGATTTGTTTGGCTCTGCCAGTAAAATTCAATATCAGTTGGGCGCCACAAAAGCTGTGGCTTTTGATTTGACAGCAGCTTGTTCGGGCTTTGTTTTTGGTTTAGTTACAGCCGCGCAGTTCATTCGGACAGGGGTTTATCAAAATGTTTTGCTGATCGGAGCAGATATTTTATCTCGCTGGGTGAATTGGTCGGATCGGGGTACTTGCATTCTATTTGGAGACGGTGCAGGTGCGGTGGTATTGCAAGCTTCAGAAATCGATTCCTTTTTGGGATTTGAAATTCGCAGCGACGGCACGCAAAATTCCTCTCTCAATTTGCCCTACAAAGCCGAGTCAAAAGAATTAATTGAGGGCGTCAGCGTCGGAGTTGGCGGATTTCATCCCATCACAATGAACGGTCAAGAAATCTATCGCTTTGCCGTGAGAAAAGTGCCGGAAGTCATAGAAAAAGCTATGTTTCGGGCAAATATTAGCGCTGCTGAAATTGACTGGCTGTTGTTGCACCAAGCCAATCAGCGGATTCTTGATGCAGTGGCCCAAAGGCTAAACATTCCCCCCGAAAAAGTAATCAGCAATTTGGCGAATTACGGCAATACCTCAGCGGCTTCAATTCCCCTTGCCTTAGACGAAGCCGTGCGTTTGGGTAAAGTTAAAGCGGGCGATACTATTGCTGCTGCTGGTTTCGGTGCAGGTTTGACTTGGGGGGCGGCGATTTTTCAATGGGGAAGGTAATATTTGGCGGCAGGCTGTAAACTTGCTCCGGTTATTGTCGGGAATTCGACCCTTGCAAAATACAAATCCTTGAACACGCCATACATAGGGCAAGGTGCGCAGCCGTACACTCTCGGGGCAGGAGTTATTGACAAGCGCGCCCTGAGATTGAAAATCCTCTATTCTTCGATCGACTTCCCCTGGCTTGAAGATGGAAAATTTTGTTACGGCTATTAATCTGATTCAAGTAGCAAAAAAAATATAAAAATCGTAAAAAGCGCAACTATTATGTTATAATTGTGAGTCGCGAGTAGAGAGTTCGTTAACCGAAAGATAGCGGATACCAGCAAGCGAACTTAGAAGCGGGAAACAAAGAATTTTTGCAATCACCAATTAGCAACCACCAATTAGCAGATAACCGGAAAAATGACTAAAACAGCATGGGTATTTCCCGGACAAGGTTCCCAGGCGATCGGGATGGGTGCAGACTTATTAAACTTGCCAACAGCCAAAGCCAAATTTGAGCTCGCTAAAGAAATTTTAGGCTGGTCTGTCCCGGAAGTTTGCCAAAAAGAAGAAGCAAAACTATCTCGGACTCTCTACACTCAGCCTTGTTTGTTCGTAGTAGAAAGTATTTTGACCGACTTAATGCGAGAAAAAAGCGATCGACCAGCGGTCGTTGCCGGTCACAGTTTAGGAGAATACGTTGCCCTCTACGCAGCAGGCGTTTTTGACTTTGAAACCGGATTGCGCTTAGTCAAACGCCGCGCCGAACTCATGGACACTGCCTCCGGCGGGCAAATGGTGGCTTTGATCGGGTTCGACAGGCAGGAACTAGAACTGCAAATTCAATACAGCCGAGACGTGGTGCTGGCAAACGACAACAGCGAAGCACAAGTCGTGATTTCTGGAACGCCCGCAGCAGTAGAAGATTTGCTTGCCAAAATCAAAGTCAAACGCGCCGTTAAATTGAATGTTTCCGGTGCATTTCACTCTCCCCTGATGGCATCAGTGGCGGCAGAGTTTCAACTAGCCTTAAAGTCTGCAAGATTTTCCGATGCTAAAATGCTGGTGCTCTCGAACTCAGAACCGTCAGCGACTACCAGCGCAGCCACTTTAAAGCAGCGGTTGACTCAGCAGATGACTAAAGGCGTGCGGTGGCGAGAAATTTCCCTGCAATTGCCACAACAAGGAATCGATCGCGTAGTGGAAATTGGCCCGGGCAAAGTTCTCACTGGTTTGATCAAACGGACTTGTCCGGATTTAACGCTGGTAAATGTTAGTAGTGTTGCAGATTTGCCCGCTTAATCTATTTTTAGCCTGTTATTAAACGGCAGGTTATTAACTTTAAAATTAATTGGCCCGAAGAGTGCCGAATAATAAATAGCACAACAGGCAAATCCGAATATTGGCTGTTGTGCAAATTAGGGATAGACGATCCAGACAGCTAGAAAATCTTTATCAAAAATCTCGATATCGATCGACCTGACCGAAAGCATCCAGGATACAAGCCCCCGGATTCATCCGTCCAGAAATAAAAAAACTGTATCGGATGAAACTTGCCCCCCGAATTTATCCGTGGAGTCAATGCTTCAAATCTAAAATCTAAAATCTAAAATCTAAAATCGATTGACGGGGCGATCTACAAATCCTGATGTAAACTGGGCGTAAAAACCAAGCTTATCTGGTGTTTGTATGAAAAAAGTCCTTTACTGGTTGATGGGCGACAAGGCAGGCAGAACCATAGTAGGTGCCTGGAACTGGATGTGGGGACTGCCGGTAGAATCCGGCGGCCAGGTGTCGGTGGCGGTAGCCGAAGAGTCGCTGCGATCGATGCAAGAATCAGTTCAAAAGCTAGCAGCAGCAGTCTCCACCCAAGTTGCAGCCTACCAGCGGGCCAAAACGAAATATGAACAAAAAGTTAGGGAAATGCAAACCGTAGAGCGCCAAGCCATCACAGCCCAGCGCCACGGCAACGAAGAAGCAGCCCGCTTGGCAATGGCGAAGGTAATTCAGACAGAACAAATCCTGCCGCAATTAGAATCCCAAGTAAAACAAGCCGAACAATACGTCAACGCTTCCAAAGACAAGCTAAATCGAGAGCGGATGAAGCTGGAAGCCTACAAAACCGATATGCAAAATATGAAAGATATGGCCGAGATTAACGAAGCCCTCGGAGCCATATCCAAAGTCAACAACGACCTCAGTATCGATTCAGCTCGATCGCAGTTTGAGCAAGCCAAAAACGCCGTCCACGGCCGCAACCTCAAACAGCAAGCTTTAGCAGAAATATCTGAGAATCCCCAAGAAAGACTTCAGGCAGAATTAGAAAATATGACCTTAGACGATGAAGTTAATCGCAGGCTACAAATGTTAGACGCCTCGAACAACAAAGAACTTCCCAACTAAGGACAATTTTATGGCTAAGAGCGGGCCTCCCCCCATAGTTTTTATCCTGTTATTTCTCTTGCTAGCCGGTGGTGGCTGGTTCTTTTTTCTCAACAAACCAGCGTCGCAAGATGTTAGTAACCATCCCCCCACTCCCGCACCTGCAGGCGATGTCGTCCCACTTCCGGTCGCGCCAGTAGTCGGCGGCGCTTCGCCTGTTGCAGCTAGTTCCTTTGCGCTTCCAGCTTCTGTTCCTGCGGGTACGACTGTCAGAATTCAAGGTTCTACCAGTATGGTGACAATCAACCTCAACCTTAAGAATGGCTTTCTAGCCAAGTTTCCTGGCACTAGAGTTGATTCCAAAGCTAACGGTTCTGCAAAGGGAATTCAAGATTTGGTCGCAGGAACAGCCGATATTGCTGCGGTATCGCAGCCTTTGACGGCTCAAGAACAAGGTCAGGGTTTGGCAGCGGTGCCTGTTGCCCTAGATACGATCGCCCTCGTAGTCGGGATTAACAACCCGTTTAAAGGAGGTTTAACTTCCGCTCAAGTTCAAGATATCTTCAAGGGAAATGCTCAAGACTGGTCGAAAGTCGGCGGCCCGGCAGGCCCGATTAAAGTGATAAATCGACCCGAAGTTAGCGGCACTCACCAAACGTTTAAAGAACAAG
Organism: Microcoleus sp. MOSTC5; assembly: GCF_036701825.1. Classification (NCBI taxonomy): domain Bacteria; kingdom Bacillati; phylum Cyanobacteriota; class Cyanophyceae; order Oscillatoriales; family Microcoleaceae; genus Microcoleus; species Microcoleus sp. MOSTC5. The sequence continues at coordinate 11,230 of NZ_JAUBRK010000107.1, forward strand.
TGCTCTCTGGCGCTAATTTTGGCACGGGGCCCAATATCACTAAGCTCGATCGAGATGCTACAACTCCTCTGCTGCAAGCTTTAGGCAATAACGGCATTGGCTATGCGACTTTCGCTCAAGTAGTCAATCAGAAAACGGTGCGCGTTGTTCGAGTCAACGGTGCGACGCCGGATGCTGGTAACTATCCTTACAAGCGGCAGTTGTACTACGCCTACAAAAATCCTCCTAGCCAAGCAGTTAAGGATTTCTTGGGCTACGCGACTTCTTCGGAAGGACAAAAAGCCATGCTGGCCGGAAATTGAGCCTTTGCAAACGTCCGAAATTCAGGAGTTGACCAGACTTCTGTCGGGATCTACACAAGTGATGTCCGCGCAGGCGGACTTTCTTATTGGGCTGGATAAGGTGTGCACCCTACAAACCTCAAAATACTATTCCTTTGTCATTGCTGAACTGATAGGCTAATATTCGGTGTAATTTAAAATCTCAGGTTTTCTGTGAGCAAAAGTCGCGAACCAGTCGAAAGTTTACTTCTCTACTATTTATTCAAATGGTCAATTGTCAGCCCGATGCTGCACCTGTACTTTCGGGGCCGTATCTACGGTGCAGAAAATGTTCCGACAGAAGGGCCGCTGGTGGTAGTCAGCAATCACGCCAGCGATTTTGACCCGCCGATTTTGTCAAATTGCATGAGGCGGCCGGTCGCATTTATGGCAAAGGAAGAGTTATTTAAAGTTCCTATTTTGAAGCAGGCAATTACGCTTTACGGTGCTTATCCAGTGAAGCGGGAAAGTGCAGATCGCAGTGCAATTAGATCGGCTATCAACTCTTTGGAAAATGGCTGGGCGACGGGTGTATTTTTGCAGGGAACTCGCACGCCAGACGGCAGAATTACTGAACCTAAATTAGGTGCTGCGCTGATAGCTGCCAAGGCAAAAGCGCCGCTGTTGCCTGTTAGCTTGTGGGGAACTCATGCGATTGGGTCGAAAGGTTCGGGAATGCCGCGTCCGGTGCCGCTGACGGTGCGAATTGGCAAGTTAATTGAAGCGCCCGGTTCGTCGGATCGCGAGGAGTTGGAAGCGCTGACTCAAAGATGTGCGATCGAGATAAATGCGATGCACGATTTGGGTCGCTGATTTTATAACTTTTGTTGCTGTTTTTCAGGTTATATCTACAGATAGATGAATGCTAAAGATAAAAACCGAAAAATATCAATATAAGTGATTGAAAACAAGCGCAATAATTAGGCTTGAATTAGAGCTTAATTAGACAGGAGATAAGAAGAAACATATGGTAACAAGCAATCAAACCCGCGCGTTGGGATTGTTTTCTAACCGCGAAGATGCCGAGCAAGCTCTGACAGAATTGAAATCTTCCGGGTTTCCAATGGATAAAGTTTCGGTTGTTGCGAGGGATGCAGGCGAGTCTGTAGGCGAGACTGAAACGATCGCTCAGGTGGGCGATAAAAATCTAGACACAGGAGCAGGAGTGGTAGGAGACACTCTGACAAATAGTGCTTTAGCCACCTTGCTAGGGCGTCGGTTCAGTATTAGGAGTTGACAAAAAAGACTGAAAATGATATGTGAATTGAGAAGCCTGTTAAA
>NZ_JAUBRK010000182.1:0-1320 GCF_036701825.1 Microcoleus sp. MOSTC5
TTTCGACAATTTTCGAGCTCGACTATTAGCTGGCTTTTCTAATTAGTTTTTATTATCACCTCAAACCCAAAAGACCCAAGCATTGAGAATTTGTTCTCGCGCTGGCTGCACTTGAACTAAAGAGTTATTTTGCTTTATTGGTGCGGGATTTTGCGCCTGTGCGGGAGATGAACAACAGGCACTAATTAGCAGTATAATTGTGGAAACGATTCTGAGTTTAAGCATCTAATTTCCTCTGGTGCGACAATATATCCTAACTTCCACTGCATTTCCTGAAAACTATGCTGGGTCGTACCCTCCGCAATCGTTATCAAATCATCAAATTCTTGGGACAAGGCGCTTTTGGCGACACTTACCTAGCTAAAGATTTAGACTTACCCGGACAGCCCCACTGCGTCGTCAAACATCTTAAACCAAAAGATCCCAATCCCGACCATTTACTAATTGCCAAAGGCTTATTCGACAAAGAAGCCGAAACGCTGCATAAATTGGGTAAGCTACACGACCAAATCCCCAGCCTTTCCGCCCACTTTGAGGAAAATAGGGAATTTTATTTGGTGCAAGATTTTATCGCCGGACATGACCTTACCAAAGAACTGATTATAGGTGAAAAATCAAGCGAATCCCATACTATTAAATTATTGCACGATATCTTAGAAGTTTTAGCCATTGTTCATCAGCAAAATGTGATTCATCGCGACTTGAAACCTGCTAATTTAATGCGCCGCCAAGATGGTAAAATTATCTTGATTGATTTCGGGGCGGTCAAGGAAATTAGCACAATGGTTGTTAATGCTCAAGGACAAACTAGCTTCACCGTTGGCATTGGTACTTCGGGTTATATGCCCAGCGAACAAGCGAAGGGCAAACCTAAACTGTGTAGCGATATTTATGCAGTGGGGATGATTGGAATTCAAGCATTGACTGGTGAACATCCTCATAACTTACGAGAAGATACGCGGAAAGGAGAGGTAATTTGGCGAAATCAGGCTCAAGTGAGTAATAATTTAGCTAATGTTTTAGATAAAATGGTGCGCGACAATTTCAGTCAGCGTTATCAAAATGCAGATGAAGCATTGCAAGCAATTTTATCTTTGTTGTCGCCTCTCCCACCACCGCCACCGACACCGACACCGACACCGACACCGACAAGGCGAGGTTTTTTACAATTAGTCGGTTTTGCGGGAGTAGGACTTGTCGGTGCAGTTGTGACTAAAAGTTTGCTGAATAACTCCTCAAATCCCCTAAGGAATGAAAATTTAATAACACAAGCAAGGTATAATAAACAAATGAGTGAATATCAATGTACTTGACATTTCA
>NZ_JAUBRK010000183.1:0-1317 GCF_036701825.1 Microcoleus sp. MOSTC5
CAGGGTAAGCTCATCTAATTTGGTATAAATTGTACTTGACAAAAATGGCAAGATATCAAAGAGCATCCTGTCAGTAGCGATTCTTTTGAACCCATTTGAGATCGTTTGACGCTCAACTGACAACGGGCTGACGGCTGACGACTCGCAGCCTATGAAGATGTCACATAGGTTCTATAATACTGCTTCATCTGTGTCACGAATGGTGAGGAAAAATCAATGGGGAAAGGATTCGATCGTGTGGTGCCAACGCCAAAATCATCACCGAAGCTCGACAGGTCACAACCCATCTCCATGCAACACTTACAAGCGAGCTTATCAAATTATTTTGATGACATACCAGACCCGAGAGTTGATCGAACCAAACAACACTTACTCAAAGACATTCTCGCGATCGCTATTTTAGCTGCGATCGCAGGAGCCGATGGGTGGGAAGACATCGAAAATTACGGTCTCAGCAAGCAGCAATGGTTAGAAGAATTTTTAGAATTACCCAATGGTATCCCCAGCGACGATACATTTCGTCGGGTATTTGAAAAGCTAGACCCTAAAATTTTAGAGCATAAGTTATCCCAATGGCTGAAACAAATTATGGGTTCAGTCCTCGAAGAAGTGATCCCAATAGATGGCAAAAGTTTGCGAGGTTCCTACGATCGAGAGAAAGGTTTAAAAAACTTACATTTAGTGACAGCTTGGGCGAGCGAACAACGTTTAGTCCTCGGGCAAGTCAAAGTTGAAGACCATTCCAATGAAATCACAGCAATTCCAGCCCTCCTAGAATTAATTGACATTGCCGGAGCGATCGTCACCCTTGATGCGATGGGAACTCAAACAGAGATCGTTGGGCTTATTCACAAGAAAAAAGCGGATTATGTCGTAGCATTAAAAAGCAATCATCCCACTCTCTACCATCAAGTGAAAGACTGGTTTGAGACGGCAAAAACTCAGGAATTCAAGGGGATTGAAATCAGTTATGATTCCCGAACCGAAAAGGGACATCATCGCGTCGAGACTCGCAAAGTCTGGGCGGTATCAGTTGCCCAATTCGGAGGACTTTACCAGCAAGAACAATGGGCAGGACTGCGCACTATTGTTATCGTAGAAAGAGTGCGTCATCTCTGGAACAAAACCACACGCGAGGTGCAGTTTTACCTAAGTTCTTTACCAGCAGATGCCCAGCTAAATGGTCGTGCAGTTCGCCAACATTGGGGCATTGAAAACCAACTGCATTGGAGTTTAGATGTGACCTTCAATGAAGATAAATGTCGCATTCGTTCGTTGAATAGCCCCCAGAACTTCGCTTTGGTAAGACGGCTCGCA
>NZ_JAUBRK010000184.1:0-1310 GCF_036701825.1 Microcoleus sp. MOSTC5
ATATCTACCAAAATGGAATTATCGTGCAGTTCCGACTATTTAGCAGACGCTAAAGTTATTAAATTTTCATTCCTAAGTTACCTTTATTTTTGATTTTTCGGTTCCATTTGATAATTAGTTCTCCTTCATTTAACAATTCATTCAACAGAGACTCTAGTTTTTCAATAGATTCAAATAATCTATTAGCAACATATTCCTTGGCGGAATGCCATACTAATTCAACTAAGTTGTAGTCAGGACTATACTTGGGCAAAAACTCTATGATTATATTCGGCATCTCTGCTGCTATTTTCTGCAAAATTTCTGCTTTTTTATGAAAACTAGCGTTGTCCAAAATTATTACCAATTTACAGCCTTTCTCTTCAAATTCTCCCGCTAAATTCCCTTGTAATATCCACTCGGCTCTTAAATCTCCATAAAAATTTTTGAGGACGGCATAAAAATTAGCAGCATTTCCAGATGGAATAAAATCCACCCATCTTTTCTTGTCTGAATACCTCACTCCGCCCATGACATTTATACGACCCTTTCGTCGCTCTCCTCTTTTCTTGCTTCGAGTCCCTTTTTTACACCAATTTTTCCTTCTAATTACTCTCAAACTAAATCCGCTCTCATCCCAAAACCATACCTGTAGAAGAGCTGGAAATTCTTTTGCTATTCTTAGATACTCAGCTAATTTATCTTTAAATAAACCCCTCTCTACGGTATCTTGCTTCTCCTCTAAGCTATATCTAGCCCAGATGTAAACATACTTTTTTGATTTTAAAATCCTCCTTACTTGGGTACTACTCAACTCGATTCCTGTCTTTTCTCCTAGATATATGGCAAGTCTAGCTGTTGTCCATCTTCCGAACTCGTAACCATATTTCTCAGGTTCTACTTCAATGGTTTCTAGGAGTAAATTAATGTATTCTTCTGTAGCTTTTCGGTAGTTACCCTTCATCCGCTCATCTTTGAAACTGTCTAAATTTTCAGGCTCACCATGTCTGCTCCAATAAGCAACTTTTCTCAGAGAGCAGCCAATTAGTTCAGCAGTTTGAGCTTGTGTATTTCCGTTATTTAGTAACAAAAAAATCAAGGCTCTTTGCCGAATATCTGGATGCTCATGCTCTTTTAATGCTTGTTGTAGACTTTTTTTTGTCTCGCAATTGAGGAAGTTTTTAGTAGGCATTGACTTTTTCTAAATATCATCATATTATACTATGCAATATGCGTTTGAGATGCTCAACAGCTTAAATACTTGCTCTACTTGAATTGATGCTCCTTTTTTCAAACGAGTAATTAAGTGGATATCTCGTTCAATTAATTTG
>NZ_JAUBRK010000005.1:0-44416 GCF_036701825.1 Microcoleus sp. MOSTC5
ATCGTGAATGTCACCAGCATCAGACCGTTCATGGTCAGGTGAGAGTCCGAACAGCGGGTTAAACCCGACTTACTAGGTGTCAGACTAGGAGCCGGATGCAGTGAAAGCTGCACGTCCGCGTTCTGAAGGAGAGGTGTCCTGTGGTAACACAGGCATCGACTCTAATTGTAGGAGAGGGTGGGAAGGCGACTTCCCACTCGACTTCAACAAGTTGTCGTTCGATAGAGGAACTATCACCTTCACTGATGGGTTTGAAGCAGGAAGCTTCAAGATGTGGGGAACTCGTGACCTGCACTTCTACCAGTTGAAGCAGATTAAGCGAGTGCGTGTTGTTCGTAGAGCTGATGGGTACTACGTTCAGTTTTGCCTTGACCAAGAACGGGTAGAGAAGAGAAAGCCAACGGGTAAGACTGTTGGACTTGATGTGGGATTGACTCACTTCTACACCGATTCGGACGGTCAGACAATCGAGAACCCCCGTCATCTGAGAAAGTCCGAGAAAGCGCTCAAGCGTCTTAGTCGTAAACTTTCTCGCACGACCAAAGAGTCGAAAAACAGAGCCAAAGCGAGAAATCGCCTGAGTCGAAAGCACCTCAAGGTAAGTAGGCAGCGTAAAGATTTTGCCGTGAAGTTAGCAAGATGCGTCATCCAGTCTAACGACTTGGTTGCCTATGAGGACTTGCAGGTGCGTAACACGGTTAGAAACAGAAAGCTGTCAAAGTCTATATCTGATGCTGCGTGGTCGGCTTTCCGTAAGTGGTTAGAATATTTTGGCAATGTGTTTGGTGTGGTAACGGTTGCGGTACCACCGCACTACACTTCTCAAAACTGCTCCAAATGTGGGGAAGTCATCAAGAAGTCTTTGAGTCAAAGAACACATCGCTGTCATCATTGTGGTTTTGTACTGTTACGAGACTGGAATGCGGCAATTAACATACTTGAGTTAGCACTCCGTACCGTGGGGCACACGGGAACGTTAAACGCCTCTGAAGACATCGACCTCTGCATTGGTGAGGTAACTCCTCAATGTAAGCCGAGTCGTGGAAAGAGGAAGCCCAAGAAGTGATTCTTGGAATCCCCGTGCGTTCACGCCGGGGAGGATGTCAATACTAAAAATTAGCAATTCCTTCGACTATTAAACAGAAAAGAAGCCGAGAGCAAGAGTGATTTTAGTCCGGGGATGCCAGCGTGCGCCGCAGGTCAAAACCTACCTGAAAAAAAACTTAATCAAACGCTCGTATCCGAACCCATCTATTCCCGTTGTTAACAGAAAAATGGCGCTGCGGTAACAAATCTCGCTCGCCTATGTTGGTTTTCTCACCCTCTACAATGCTCAGCTTGCCACACGCTTGCGTGGGACTATTCTGTGGGAAGCAGAACATATAACAGATAGATGAAGAAAGTTTTTTTGCAACCGCTGCGGGCACAGAGTAGATGCTTGGTCTTGGCTCAAGTCCAAGGACTCCCCATGATACAAGAGAATCTCCGCGTTATGAAAGACCGGGCCGGGTCTTTCAACTTGCAACCGCTGAGTTTGGTCACTAAATGCTGATATTTCCGGCAAAAGCTGAGGCTGTGGCGAGGGGGTTCACAATCTTTTGGATTTTGCCCACACCGAATTCTGCAGCCCTCCTGACATTGGGCAGAATTTTTGGTTTTTTCCCTATTCCCCCAGCCTTCTTTTACCAAAACTTTAATTTACTTAATACTTCTTAACAATTGGGCTTTTCCAGAGAAAGCCCACAAAGGCGATCGGGCCACGGGACGGTTCCGGGCGGTTCCACCCCCACTGCAGGGCGATAGAAGCAAACTCTTTGTTTAGAGGTACCCTCGCGCATCTACCCTCAGAAGGAGATTTGCCCGCAGTTGCCCCGGAGATGTTTACATTCTTAGAGAGATAAGTTTCTGTAATAATTTGTAATAAACAAAGGCGGGCGAGCGTTGTATAAAGATTATCAGAGGGTTGAAACGACAGGCCAAAGTTAACAAAACACTGATTGACAAGGTTTGTCGCATCTCATAAAAGATGTAAAAAATTCTAAGGTTTCTTAAACGTCCGTTACGATGTAACAATAGTGCAGGTAGCGGAAAGGGAGAACTCGATGGAAGCAGCAGATTAGCTGGCATCCAATTTCAACCCTTACAGGCACTCGTAGCCTGAACAAATTTAACTTAACGGTTTTATACCGCAACCAAACTCAATTAACTCAAGTAGGAGAGTTCTTTCATGTTTGACGCATTTACAAAAGTGGTTTCCCAATCTGACGCTCGGGGCGAATTTCTAGCTCAGGGTCAACTCGATGCTCTCAGCAGCATGGTTTCCGACGCCAACAAGCGGATTGACGCAGTAAACCGCATCACCGGCAGCGCATCCACCATCGTGGCCAATGCAGCTCGCACCTTGTTCGCCGAACAGCCTCAACTGATCGCTCCTGGTGGCAATGCGTACACCAACCGCCGCATGGCAGCTTGCTTGCGCGATATGGAAATCATCTTGCGCTACGTTACCTACGCAACATTTGCAGGCGACGCCAGCGTTTTGGACGACCGCTGCTTGAACGGTCTGCGCGAAACATACCAAGCTCTGGGAGTTCCAGGTGGCTCGGTTGCAGCCGGCGTGCAAAAAATGAAAGAAGCAGCAATCGCGATCGCTAACGACCCCAACGGCGTTACCCGTGGTGATTGCAGCTCGCTGATGTCTGAAATCGGCAGCTACTTCGACCGCGCTGCCAATGCAGTCGGCTAAAAATAGCCAAGCGAACATTTCTTGTAAAGAAGCGAGCATCGCATTTTTGCAAACAATCATTTTTGTACAAAAACAACACAACATTAGGGAGAAACCAGAACAATGAAAACCCCTTTGACTGAAGCAGTAACCGCAGCCGATTCTCAAGGCCGTTTCCTGAGCAGCACAGAACTGCAAGTCGCCTTCGGCCGTTTCCGCCAAGCAGCAGCAGGTTTGGAAGCAGCTAAAGCGTTGACCGCCAACTCTCAGCGCTTGATCGACGGTGCAGCTCAAGCTGTGTACAACAAATTCCCGTACACGCAACAAATGCAAGGCCCGAACTACGCTTCTACCCCAACCGGTAAAGCCAAGTGCGCTCGCGACATCGGCTACTACCTGCGGATGGTAACCTACTGCTTAGTTGCAGGCGGCACCGGTCCGATGGACGAGTACCTGATTGCAGGTGTTGACGAAATCAACCGGACATTTGAATTGTCTCCTAGCTGGTACGTTGAAGCTCTCAAGTACATCAAAGCCAACCACGGTCTGAGTGGCGACGCTGCAACTGAAGCGACTTCCTACATCGACTACGCAATCAACGCCCTGAGCTAGATTTGCGTGATGCCCGGGATTGTAAGCTGCTGTTAGCTTAAGTGTTAGCGGTTGTTTACAATTCCGGGCATCTGCGATCGAAGCCTAGTTTTGCAAATACTTTTTTAAGCAGTTTTCAGTTTTTAAACCAAAAAAGGGAGAAGCAAAGATGGCGGGATTAGGTGCAGCAGAACGGTTGGGAATAAAAGCATTTGAAGAAGCGGGACGGGTAGAACTGCGCCCCCACTGGACGCAAGACGATGCGAAAGCAGTAATTCGCGCTGCTTACAGCCAAGTTTTCGGCAACGAGTATTTAATGTCGAGCGAACGACTTACCAGTGCTGAATCTCTGCTGCTGCAAGGGCAGATTTCAGTTAAAGATTTTGTGCGGTCAATTGCACATTCCGAAACCTATCGGAAAAAGTTTTTTTATCCGAACTCGCAAACGCGGTTAATTGAGCTTAATTACAAGCATTTGTTGGGCCGCGCTCCTTACGACGAGTCGGAAATTGCTTTCCACGTTGATTTGTACAATGCAGAAGGCTACGAAGCTGAAATCAATTCTTACATTGACTCCGTTGAGTATCAAGAAAATTTTGGCGAAAGTGTAGTGCCTTACTATCGGGGTTTTGCGACTCAAAGAGGTCAAAAAACCGTCGGTTTTAACCGGATGTTTCAACTGTACCGGGGTTTTGCTTCTAGCGATCGATCGCAAAACCAAACCCAAGCCCGGCTGACTTGGGAAGTAGCGAGAAATATGGCTTCGCCGATATACACGGCCTCCACCGGAAAAGCCCTTGGCGGCACGTCCGGCGGTTCTCGCGACCAACTCTACCGAGTCACCGCAATGCAAGGTTCGGCTAATTTTTCGCCCCAAGTGCGGCGGACTACTACCGAATACCTCGTGCCTTACGAGCAACTTTCGGGCCGCTTGCAGCAAATCAACAAACGTGGCGGCAAAGTGGTAAGTATTACCACAGCTTAAAGTTTGTGTATTGACGTTTTTTTGAAACGTCTTTAGCAAATTAGGACTAAGGCTAAAAAATTCTTCAATTTTATGTGTATAGGTAAGGTGCGCAGTGCGCACCCTACTTTGAGCAGGCGCGCAGTGCGCGCCCTACTTTGAGACATATTAGCCTTAGTCCTAAAAATCTCAAGTGCAACAAAGCTTTAAACTTTTGTCATTAATTTAGGAGAAAATCTGGTGGCGATTACAACAGCAGCGTCCAGACTGGGAACATCCGCATTGAGCGATGCGCCGAAGGTAGAACTGCGTCCGAACTACACCAAAGACGACGTTGAAGCGGTGATTCGTGCCGTTTACCGTCAGGTGCTGGGCAACGACTATTTAATGAAATCCGAGCGACTTATAAGTTCCGAGTCTTTGCTGCGGGACGGCAGTTTGAGTGTACGAGAATTTGTACGCGCTGTAGCTAAGTCAGAACTGTACAAAACCAAGTTTTTCTACAACAGTTTCCAAACTCGGACGATCGAACTAAACTACAAACACTTGCTCGGTCGCGCTACCTACGACGAATCTGAAGTAATTGAGCACTTAGATTTGTACCAAACAAAAGGCTACGACGCTGATATTGATTCTTACATCGATTCAGTAGAGTATCAAGAAAACTTCGGCGAAAGTATCGTGCCTTACTACCGCGGCTTTAACACCCAGCGGGGGCAAAAAACCGTCGGTTTTACCCGGATGTTCCGGCTGTATCGCGGCTATGCAAACAGCGATACATCTCAACTAGAAGGCAATAACTCTCGCTTAGCTGTCGAACTCGGCACTAACACCGCTACGGCTGTAGTTGGGCCTTCTGGCGGTAACGAAGGTTGGGCATATCGGCCTTCTGCCAGAAACGTAACTCCCAGCAGCACTTTCGGCGGCGCGGCAGCTTACGGCAAAGAAGGGCGGCTGGTGCGCGTGGAAGTTTCGGGCATTCGCACGGGTGGCTATCCCAGCGTGCGCCGCAGCAGCAAAGCTTTCATCGTACCTGTTGAGGAGTTGTCCTCGCAAATGCAGAAATTTCAACGCATGGGCGCGAAAATCGCCAGCATTACTCCAATTTAGTCAGTTGGCAGTTGGCAGTTGGCAGTTGGCAGTTGGCAGTTACTAGCTTTTAGTCAACAGTCAACAGTCAACATTCAACAGTCAACAGTCAGAATTACCAATTACCAAAAAGCTTATGTTGGGTCAAATTGTAGCTGGAAAAAGTGGCAATACAGCTTCTGCTGGTCGCTGCTTTCGGTATGAAGTTGTGGGCTTGCGCCAAAGCGATGAAACAAATAATGTGGATTATTCGATTAGATCGAGCGCGAGTACATTTATCAACGTGCCTTACAATCGGATGAATCAAGAAATGCAGCGGATTACTCGCATGGGCGGGAAAATTGTCAGCATTCATCCTTGGAGTGCGGGTGCAGAATCATCGCATGAATCATCGCATGAATCATCGGGCGATGGTCAATAGTTTGGTTGCAGGGGCGATTAAAATCGCTCCTACACAAGCTAGAACGGGCGATTAAAATCGCTCCTACACAAGCTAGAACGGGCGATTGAAATCGCTGCTACACAAACAAAGTCCACTCTAAGCGGACTAAGAGTTAATGCAACCCGCGCAGGCGGGTTTTGTCTGTTTACTAGCGATTTTAATCGCCGAGTTTCCCCAACCCTTGCCTTGCAGGTTTTGTCTGTATAACAGCGATTTAATCGCCGAATAACTAATAACTAATAACTAATGACTATGGATTATTACGAATCCGACTCACCGCCGGCGGGTGTAGCTGAGGGCGAGTCTTTAACTGTGGAACAGGCGATCGCAAATTTGCACTCCCAAGATTACAGTCTCCGGTATTATGCTGCTTGGTGGATTGGCAGATTTCGAGTCAAGGAACCGGCAGCTATTGCAGCTTTAATTGCCGCATTGCAAGAAGAATCAGAACAAACAAAAATCGGCGACTATTCCCTATTGCGAAATGCGGCGCGGGCACTGGGTAAATTGGGCGACAAACAAGCCTTGCCGGCCCTGATTCGCTGTTTAGAATGCGCCGATTATTACGTGCGGGAAGCGGCGGCTCAAGCTCTAGAAATGCTGGGCGATCGCGATTCTATTGGGCCGCTAATCAAGCTATTGGATGGGAGCGTAGCTGTGGCCGTCCGAGTGCCAGGAAAATCGCACCTCGTGCAACCTTACGACTCGGTAATTGAAGCTTTGGGAACGCTGCAAGCGACAGAAGCAATACCGCTAATTTCACCTTTTTTAGAACATTCTGTGGAGCGGGTGCAGTACGCTGCGGCGCGGGCGATGTATCAGTTAACTGGTGAGCGGATTTACGGAGAGCGGTTGGTAAGCGCTTTGAATGGGGATAATTTGCAGTTGAGGCGATCGGCTTTGATGGACTTGGGGGCGATCGGCTATTTGCCCGGAGCGCAAGCTATTTCTGAAACTTTAGCAGAAAATAGCATGAAATTGATTGCGCTCAAAGGAGTTTTGGAGCATCACCTCAATCAACAAGCATCCCTATCTTTATCAGATGATGCTATCCGCGTTATGGATTTAATGGATAGTTTACTTTAAAAAAAATTAGTTCACAGCTCAAATAGGATTGCTGTAGCGATTCTCAATTGTCTGCCGTACATTCAGGAGACAGCACATTTCAGGAAACAGCAGTGCTGTTTCCCTACCTATTTTGATGAGAATGTTGGTGGGTGAGGGTGCAAAAAGTTCGATCGCGCGATCGACCCAACTTACAATTAAAATGGTCACGGTAAAGCTTACAAATAAATGGCATTAGAACTAATTCAGGCTGTCGAACAAGCAGATTCTTCCGAGGGCTTGTTAAACTCAGTCAAAGCACTAGCGGCGGCTTCCTCACAACAAGCAATTCCTACCTTAATTACAGTGCTCGGTTACAACAACCCAGGCGCTGCTGTTGCCGCCGTTGACGGGCTGATTCAACTCGGAGAAGCTGCGGTGCTGCCGCTTCTAGAACAGCTTGACGGCTACAATTACGGGGCGAGAGCTTGGGCTGTTCGGGCTTTGGCGGGAATTGGCGACCCCAGGGGTTTGGAGATTTTGCTCGATGCAGCGGCGAATGACTTTGCTTTGAGCGTGCGGCGGGCGGCGGCTAGGGGTTTGGGGACGATTTGTTGGGAACTGATGCCGGCAGAACAAATTGCAGATGCTCAACTTCGCGCGGTGAAAACGCTGCAGCAAGCGTCCCGAGACCCTGAATGGGTGGTTCGCTACGCAGCAGCGGGGGGTTTGCAAGCTTTGGCGGGTGCTGCGGCTGTTAAACCCGATTGGTTAGCGGAAGTTTCGGCGAGGCTTGAGGAAATCGCCCAAACCGATGAAACAGCTTCAGTTAGGGCTAGGGCTTTGCTTGCTAAGCAAAAATTGTCACTTGGCTAGGGTTTGGGCGATCGTCTCTTCCAAGTCCCCTTGACTGAGAGTGGTTAATATAAAGACTTCTTGTACGGTTTTGCCCTGTCTGGCGATGATTTTAAATCCCCCGCGGATCGGTACTGACACTCTTAATGTCATGCGGGGGATGTGTCCTTTAACTTTGTTGATGACGCCTGGAGTAACGGTTTGAATGCCCATTTTTAGGGTGAGGCGCTCTAAAATTGGTATCAAACCGGGAAGGTGGGTAGAGTGATTCCAAACTAGGCGGCCTTTGGGTTGTGCGTTCATAAATTTTTAACCAAATTCAACATACCCAGTCTAAGCCACCTCTGGCTGGAAGCAGTTTGAAATTCCCTCAACTTGTGTATCAATAACGTTACTGTGCGTGTTATTGCGAGCAAAGCCACGCAATCTCAAATCGAAATTTTTGATTCCAGCCCCGCAAGCTGAGATTTGATGGTGCAAAATTGTCCTGTATTTTTTGATGTTGTGGGTTGGTAATTGTCGGTTTTTCTAGTTGAGCGGCGATCGCCCCGAGTATTTTTGCGGCGCTGCAAGGTTTCTTGATATAGCCGTCTGCTTTGAGTTCTAGAACCCCTTCCATTTCTGAACCAGTCATAAAAATAAACGGAATGCTGGCGGTTGCAGGTTGCGATCGCAAAACCGCGAAAACTTCTAAACCGTCTACTTCGGGCATCATGACATCAGACAAAATTAAATCGGGAATTTGGGCAGCTAACTCGATACCGACTTCTCCGTTTTCGGCGCCGACAGCTTCAAAACCTCGCGATTTCAGAAGTTCTAATACGGTTTCTCGGATTAAGTCGTCGTCTTCTATGACTAATATTTTTTTCATTTGTTTTACTTTCCTCTTTACTTTGTTTATATTTGTATGTTATGATTCTGGCATTTGAGTATTAAGAACTTCAATAGGGTTATTGCAAAAATCCACTTTTTACGGGCTACTTTTTACTTCAAAGCCTGCGATCGCAACTACGCACGCTTATTCGATCTATCACCAGCTTTACCTTTTGTACTAGCGCTCGAAATCGCTCCGGCGTACCTAGCATTGTGAAGGCTTAAAATCTTGGTTTCAACAGTTTATTTAATAGAGATTGCAGCCGGCCAACTCAAAAAGCTTCTATTTGAGTTGCGATCGCAGCTACGTGTAATTAATAAATCCGCCGATGAGCTGAGCGCGAAACTACAAACTGTGAATTTCACAAATTTCTGGCGATCGGGTAAAATATACCTTGCTGTATCGCGATTTGTTGAGGAAAAGGATATGTCAGAATTTCTAGACTTTCTCAGACATCAGTTTGCTTACGTTGCCATTGGCGAATTTAAACCAGGAAAATTTAAAGAAGCAGAAGAACTTTTTGAAAAAGCTGTTGCAACTTATGCTACAGGTTTTAAGGGAGCATACCTGCTGCAATTGCCCAATACAGACAAAGGTATTGCCATCATTTTTTGGGAAAGCGTAGAAGAGATGGCCGCAAATCAAAGCCAAGCTTATCAGGAAATATTGAAACAGATGACGCCTTTGTTTGCCAAAATTCCAGACACTGATGTTTATGAAATCGTCAGCGAAATTCAGCCTAAAAGTAAATGATTAAAAATCCTGCAACCTGCGTGTCATTCCCATTCCCATCGGCGTCTTTCGCCCGACTCCGCTGTAAAGCGCAAAATCTGCTAAAGTGTTAATTTGCTTGATAGTAGTAGGAGCTAGATCTCCCATAATTCGGTAACTAATATCGCCGACGCAGCCAATAAATTTACTTCGAGAATCCGTACTAACTTCTGTTCGGATATCGAAGAAACTGGGGAAAATAGCTTCGGTGAAAGTAGGTTCGATCGCAATCCGGCTGTACTTGTTCCAGCGATTAACTAAACTGCCAAAAATACTCTCACGAGTGGGCATAGCACTATCGTACACACCTTGCCTAAAATTAGTAGGAGTGCAAAAAGTAAAAGCAATTTGGCGCTCAGTTTCCGAAGCTCTATCGAACAATTCGGCGTAAGTACAAAAGTTGACCCACGGCTGGTTTGATTGCGGTTCGCTCAAAATATTAGTAATGTATATATTTGTCGGGCCAAGATGCCAAGGGCGATCGAAATTGAGTTGCTGCCAAAGTTGAGTTAGGCGATCGAACAAACCGTCATCCAGCAGAGAAATTCGCCACCAAATCGGCGTATTTTCCTGAATAGCTTGCTTGTAATCCCACTGTACAGCCTGCGAAATTGTGCGGGAAGCAGGAGGCAAAACTCTCTTTTGTGGCTGCGGCGTGCGGCTTTTGCAAGCCTCTTTTCTGCTTACTTGAAAAGGGCTTAAAGTGAAAGCTTTTTCATGAGATTGATCGTGCAGGTACGCACTCAAATCGCTGTCTACAGCACTCACAAGGTTCAAAAATAAAGCGTGGAGATGCCGTCCCGTTAAAAACTGAGATGGAATTGGTGCAACTGGCAGCAGGTTTAAAACAACGCTGTGGGGCATTTTAAAATTAAATACTGTGTCTCTATATGTGTTCAGCTAGTATTAATATTACAGCTAAGTTGCAACTTATATTAAGGAATTTTAATCAGGTAAGGTGCGCGGTGCGCACCCTACGTTTAGGTTGTGATATTGAGGCAAATCTCTGCACTATGATTTTTTAGGCGATCGAGATTTCTGGCGACAAATAAACGTCTTGGATTGCGTTGAACAATTTTACACCTTCTTCAAAAGGACGCTGAAAAGTTTTGCGACCGGAAATTAAGCCGCAGCCACCAGCGCGTTTGTTGATTACCGCCGTGCGAATTGCTTCAGCAAAATCGCTTTTACCGGAAGCACCGCCGGAGTTAATTAAACCCATCCTTCCCGCATAACAGTTGAGCAATTGATACCGAGTTAGATCGATCGGGTGATCCGTTGTCAAATCCGAATAAACGCGCTTGTCGGTTTTGCCGTAACTGTGACCGCTAGCTTTAGCAACAGCTTCGTAACCGTTATTGCACTCGGGTAACTTCTGCTTGATAATATCAGCTTGAATTGTCACTCCTAAGTGATTTGCTTGCCCGGTCAAATCTGCTGCAACGTGATAATCTTTGTCTTGTTTAAAAATATCGTTGCGGAGGTAGCACCACAAAATTGTCGCCATTCCGTATTCGTGAGCGTGTGCAAAAGCTTGACTGACTTCTTGGATTTGCCGCGTCGATTCCGGGGAACCAAAATAAATTGTTGCTCCCACTGCAACTGCTCCTAAATTCCAAGCTTGCTCGACAGAAGCAAACATTATTTGGTCGTATTGATTGGGATAAGTCAGCAATTCGTTGTGATTGAGCTTGACAATAAAAGGGATTTTGTGCGCGTATTTGCGAGATACGCTTCCCAAAACTCCTAGCGTTGTCGCGACAGCATTGCAGCCTGCCGAAATTGCTAGTTTGATGATGTTTTCGCTGTCAAAATAGATGGGATTCGGTGCAAAAGAAGCGGCCGCCGAGTGTTCGATTCCTTGGTCTACCGGCAGGATAGATAAATAGCCGGTATTTGCCAAGCGTCCGCTAGAATAGAGTTGCTGAAGCGATCGCAAAACTTGGGGAGATCGATCGGTTTGAGCAAAAATGCGATCGACCCAATCCGGGCCCGGCAGGTGCAACAAATCTTTAGAAACTTTCGCTTGATGGGTGAGCAAGTCTTCGGCTTCGTCGCCCAGCCAAGATTCGAGCGAACTGGGAACTGATAGTGTAGCTGTCATGCAGATTTCCCTCTCTATTTCAATTGCAGGCTGATGATTGCAGACATTAGCCTTGCTGATATTGTAGCGAAAAAATCATATTTTCCATCCCGGCAACGATCGACCCAGTTTTTAACAAGTTAGCGACAACAGCAACTAGGACGCGCTACTCTATAATAAGCTGGCAATTCAGCCGGATCTGCGCTGCCAGCGATCGCCGATCGATTCACAACTTTGCCATCACAATGTCAAATACTTACTTTGATTCTGAAAACGGTCACAAATCCTTCGAGATGCCGGGTGCTCGACCGCATTACAATCCAGATCGCCCCGGTCAAGTAGAGCATATTTTCCTCGACTTAGTGCTGAATATTCCCAAACAAAGCTTTCGCGGCACTTGCAGCATCCGCATCAATCCAGTCCGCAGCGGCATTGACAAATTAACCTTAGATGCTGTAAACCTGAACATTGAATCGGTAAAAGTTGGCGAAACCAAGCAAAATTTCGACAGCGACGGCGAAGTGCTGCAAATTCAACTGCACGAACCAACAGAAGCTTACCAACCAATTACTATTGCGATCGAATACTGGGTCGAAAAACCCCAACGCGGTCTCTATTTCGTCGGTCCCGACAAAAATTATCCAGACAAACCAACACAAGTTTGGACTCAAGGCGAAGACGAAGATTCCCGCTTCTGGTTTCCCTGTTTCGACTATCCCGGACAGTTGGCAACTTCCGAAATTAGAGTGCAAGTTCCCAGACAATTTTTTGCCATCTCCAACGGGGAATTAATTAGCACAAAAAACGACGGCGACGATAAGATTTATCACTGGTCGCAAACCCAGGTACACCCGACGTATTTAATGACGTTAGCAGTCGGAGATTTCGCCGAAATCAAAGACGAATGGAACGGCAAACCAGTTAATTATTACGTTGAAAAAAGCCGCGAAGCAGACGCTAGGCGCAGCATGGGCAAAACGCCTCAAATGATTGAATTCTTCTCTGAAGCATTTGGCTATCCTTACCCTTTTCCCAAATACGCTCAAGTCTGCGTCGATGATTTCATCTTTGGCGGTATGGAAAATACTTCGACAACTTTGCTAACAGATAGGTGCTTGCTAGACGAACGCGCCACCCTCGACAATCGAGGTACTGAAAGCTTAGTCGCCCACGAATTAGCTCACCAGTGGTTCGGCGATTTAGTAGTAATTAAACATTGGTCTCACGCTTGGCTGAAAGAAGGCATGGCTTCTTATTCCGAGGTGCTGTGGACTGACAAAGAATATGGCAAAGAAGACGCGGCTTACTATATGTTAAATGAAGCCCGCAATTATTTAGCTGAAGATAGTTCCCGCTACCGCCGCCCGATCGTTACTCACGTTTACCGCGAAGCAATCGAGTTGTACGATCGCCATTTGTACGAAAAAGGCGCTTGCGTTTATCACATGATTCGCGCCGAGTTGGGCGACGAATTATTTTACAAAGCCATTCACACTTTTGTGCGGGATAACGCTCACAAAACTGTAGAAACGATCGATTTGCTGAGGGCGATAGAAAAGGCTACCGGTCGCAATCTCATGTTTTTGTTTGACCAGTACGTTTATCGCGGCGGTCATCCAGATTACAAAGTTGCTTATTCCTGGGATGGCGACAGCAAATTAGCAAAAGTGACTGTAACACAAACTCAGGTAAAAGACAGCAAAAATGGCAACGGGAACGGCAACAGCAAAGATCTATTCGATCTGAAAATTCCGATAGGCTTCGGTTACAAGCCGGAAAAAGAGGCATACGAGGACAGTTCTGCACCTTCAACCCCGAACCTAAAAACTTTTACAGTGCGAGTCTACGAACGCGAGCAAAGCTTCTATTTTTCCCTAGAAGAGAAGCCTGCATTTATCAGTTTTGATGTCGGGAATAAATACTTAAAAACAGTTGTTTTAGAATATGGAGTTGCGGAACTAAAAGCTCAGTTGCAATTCGATCCCGACCCGGTTTCTCGGATTTACGCTGCTCACGCTTTGGCGAAAAAGGGAGGACTGGAAGCGGTGAAAACGCTGTCAGAAGTTCTCAAGAAAGAGCCGTTCTGGGCTGTGCGGGCGGAAGTTGCCAGTGAGTTAGTAGAAATTAAACTTGACCAAGCTTTTGAAGGTTTAGTAACTGGTTTGAGAGATAAAGATGCTCGCGTTCGCCGTGCTGTGGTGGCGGCGCTGAGTAAAATCAAAACTCACGAAACTTATAAAGCGCTAAGATCGATCTTAGAAAAAGGCGACGCCAGCTATTACGTAGAAGCAGCCGCAGCGAGTGCTATTGGCGGAATATCAGCAGCTAACCCCGACGAAAAACCGACCGACGAACAGGTACTGAAAGAGCTAAAATTCGTGCTGAAAGAACGTCAGGGGTGGAATGAGATCGTGCGATCGGGTGCGATCGTCGGTTTGGCACAGATGAAAACTTCTGAAGATGCGCTGAATCTAATTTTGAAATACACTGCTGCGGGTACTCCGCAAGCTTTGCGCTTGGCTGCAATTCGCTCTTTGGGCACAATTTCGACTGGTCAAACGAAGGTCAATTTAGAACGGATTTTGCAGCGATTGGCAGAATTATCTAAAGAGACGTTTTTCTTGACTCAAGTCTCTGTAGTAGCGGGATTAGGACAAATGCAAACTCGCAAAGCAATTCGCATTTTGGGTTCTTTAGCTGACCAAACTCCCGACGGCCGCGTCCGCCGCATGGCTGATGAAGCTGTGCAAAGAGTGCAGAAAAATGCTGGTTCTGATGCAGCGGTAAAGCAGTTGCGGGAGGAATTAGACCAGGTGAAAAAGGAGAATCAAGATTTGAAGAGTCGGATGGAAAATTTGGAGGCTAAGGCGAAGAAAGATTAGACGTAAAACCGCATACCGGCGCAGCTAAAGGCAGATATTGTCGATCGGCTTTTATCTGCTTGTCGGTAGAGGATTGCGCCCGGTTATTATAATAATATTATTGTTCAGTGGGAGTGCAGGGGAATTTCCTATTTTCCACAGAGGGGAAAAGCCAACTATCTCTATTCTCGACTTTGTTGTCTCAACTGGGGAATTATTTAGAATCTGGAGGCGATTTTTATTTTTTAGTTGTAAACCTTTGATGAACTAGCAGCAGCTTTTGCACCCAGAAATATTGCAGAAATCATGAGTATAAGAACCGCTGTATTGGTAGAACAATCCGGGGTAATTCCCTATCGTATTGAAGACGGAGAAATTGAAGTAATGCTGATTACTTCTTCGGCTAGCAAGCGCTGGGTTATTCCCAAAGGATTAATTGAATCTGACATGACTCCCCAAGATTCCGCCGCCAAGGAAGCTTGGGAAGAAGCAGGTTTGTTGGGTAAAGTGTTCCCGGATTTGCTTGGAACTTACGAGTATCAAAAGTCCGGGTGTACTTGGCTGGTAGGGGTATTTTTAATGCAAGTGCAAGCAGTTCTGGAAATTTGGCCGGAAGCTAGCAAGAGAAAGCGGCAGTGGGTAAGTATTCCTAAAGCAATTAAGCGGGTTAATGAACCGGAACTAAAACTCATTTTGGCGGATTTGTCGAATAGGTTCTGGTGAAGATTCGCTCGGTAAGGGCGGGTTTACCAATACTTTGGTTTTCAACCATAAATTCGGGTGAACCCGCTCAAAGAACAAAATGACTGAAGACTATATGCTGTAAGATTCTGGAGATGCGATCGCCATGCCATCTCCTGTGATGACCAACCTTAACCCGATTAAAATTCTCTCCCTCAATGACCTGCGCGACAACAAGCCCGAACGTCCAGGCTGGTCACTTACCTTCGGAGCCATCTGTGCAGATGCCGCCGCCGTTTGCCTCGACGATGGAGGACACTCTATCCCTGTGAAGCTGACAATCGAGGGGATTCAACCCTGTGAAATCCAAATTCAATGGGATGCGATCGATGATACCATCCGTCGCTTCAATGCCGATCGGGAAGTTGCCACTGAATATGGAGCCTACGGTATCGCAGCGTTGATCCTGCCTCACCTCACTGGACTCACCATCATCGAACGCTCTGTCAAAGGTAAAGGGTTAGGTTTTGACTTTTGGCTTGGTTCGCTCGAAGATCCAGGCACGCTATTTCAGCGTAAAGCCCGCTTAGAAGTCTCCGGGATTCGTAAAGGTTCTGACAGCATTATTCAAGCCAGAGTTAACATAAAATTAGAACAAATCCGCCCTTCAGATGACGTAGCTCCTGGCTATGTATCTGTAATTGAGTTCGGTACTCCCAAAGCACGGATCGTCAAAAAATGCAGACCGTAGAAGCCCTTCACCACGAAGCAATGGAACTGGTCGATAGAGCTGTTCTGGCCCGTCAGTGCGGTGATATCGACCAAGTGACTGCACTCACCAGAGCCGCCTTTGCGAAAGAACGGGCGGCAGCGGATTTAGTAGCAAACGAATGGGATTTTGAGCCTACTCGTTCTATACTGCATCGGAGCGCCGCCGTACTTGCCATTGAGTGTGCCCAACTCCGGGAAGCAGAACGGCTGATTGGACGCGCCCTCGCAGGCAACCCTCCCACGGACATTGCGGATGAACTGCGTGACCTGCTTATAGAAGAAATTTACTCGCAGCGCCAAGCGATTGGAGCTTAATTTATTTAAGCGTTAGCTGACAGAAAAGGAATGCTTTCGGCTAAGTTATCCTTAACTTCAATTCCCTGTTTTCTAGCCCAAAACTGGCTCAAAAAATGAATTTGCCGCAAGCCGACAACTAAATTTAAACCGGGTACAAAAATCCACCAAACTGTTAGCGGTTCTTTGATTCCTTCTTGGCGGTACAATTCGTTAACTGTGTTGTAAAGTTTGAACTGCACGATGTAAATCCAAGCAATACCGAGCAAGGAAAACCAACCAAACCATCCGGGAACGTCAGGATCGAATATCCGCAAAGCCTGGGGAACGGCTACTCCTAAAACAAAGGGCAGCAAGCAAAGGGTTCCCGACCAACCGCTGCCGTTATAGCGACGCAATTCTTCTTGAATAATCCATTTGTACCATCCGTAATATAGCAGCAAGCTGACGGCAGACAGCAAAATTACTCGCCACAAAGACCGGGGTTTACCTAAAGGTTTGTCGGACATTTTTTGATGTAAGATATGAATCGCTATCTTGATTGTATTAACATTTGTTAATTATTGCAAAATCATTTCTCGAATCGATCGCGCTGTTGCAGGGGCCAGCAGAACACCGTTGCGATAGTGGCCGCTGGCGATGAAAACGCGATCGTTACCGGGAAGCGTCTCGATAATTGGTGCCGGCCGCCCTTCCGGCCGCGGGCGCAATCCCGACCATTTCCTGATGATTTCAGCTTCTGCTAAGCCCGGACAAAGTGCGATCGCCCTCGCCATCACTTGCCCCAACATATCAGCATTCGCCTGAATTTCCCCGCCATTTTCTGAAAACTCAACTGTCGCCCCCACCCAATATTCCTGATTATCCAAAGGCACAATGTGAACGTCATCGCACGTAATTACCGGGCTAAAATCTGGGTTTCCTAAAGGATTGGGCGATCGCAAATGCAGCGCTTGTCCTAACACCGGGCGAATGTCCACCAACTGATTTAACGATGCAGTCACAGCAGCAGAACCCAAACCAGCGCACACAATTAGTCGATCGAAATTTTCAATAACAGGCAAGATGCCTGTTCCACTAGACATATTGACAGTAATGGAAGATGGGAGTTGAATCTGAGACACCTGAGAATTCAACTGAGTAATTCCTTCAACTTCCACCCCAAATTCAAAAGTCGCCCCATTTCGTTCAGCAGCATCAACCAAAGCCAAAGTTAGCGCCGTCGGATCGACTTGCCGGTCTTGAGGCGAATAAATCGCAGCAATAATGCGATCGTTTAAGTAGAGATGAGGGCAGCGATCGCGCACTCGTTCCACATCCCAAATTTCTAATTTCCAACCTTGAGACTCGCGAGTTGCTATCAATTTTTCCCACTTACTTAAATCCTCTCCCTCCGAACAAAGCATTAAAATTCCTTGTTTGTTAAAAGGAATTTTTCGCCCCGTAACTGCTTCCAATTCAGGAATCAAAGTTTCGTACCGCTGAAGGCTGGTTTCCCTCAACTGCCAATTTCTGCCCTTAGTTTTGTGGCTGATAACTCCCATCAAAACACCGAGGGCAGCGCCAGTAGAACCTTGTGCCGGCGGCTGTTTGTCGAACACAGTAACTTTCAGTTCGGGAAATTGACTTAGTTCAAAGGCGATCGAAGCCCCAACAATACCGCAACCAATAATTGCAACACGAATCATTCAATTTTAGATTTTAGATTTTAGATTTTAGATTTTATAGAAGTTTTTCGTAGTTTTTCGTAGGGTGTACACGGAACACATTATCTTGTCAATACTCCGTGCGCACGGAGTACCCTACTAAAGATTAGTAGGGTGCGCACGGATCAAATTATCTCGCTGATCCGTGCGCACCCTACCTTGGTGCATTATCTTGGCGATCCGTGCGCACCCTACAAACCCAAAGTTATTAGG
Organism: Microcoleus sp. MOSTC5; assembly: GCF_036701825.1. Taxonomy (NCBI): domain Bacteria; kingdom Bacillati; phylum Cyanobacteriota; class Cyanophyceae; order Oscillatoriales; family Microcoleaceae; genus Microcoleus; species Microcoleus sp. MOSTC5. The sequence goes on from NZ_JAUBRK010000005.1 coordinate 17,965, forward strand.
CTTTAGGAATTAGCTGTAAGAAGGTATCGAAATCATTCACGGCTTTTCGATAACTAGCCGTGATTTTCGCATAGTCAGCCGCTTTAGCAGCGTTGTCAATCTCTACCAAATCAGCAAACAAACTTTTAGTCAAATCAACAGCTTGTTCTTGAGCTTTCGGCAACAAACTACCAGACACGGTTCTCATGGCGCTGCGCAATTCGCCGAGAGGCCCGTGAATGTAAGTTCTGGTATCAACCCAATTTCGGTTTTGAATTAGGGTTCCCAATTTGTCCATGCGCGATCGCAACTCTGTCAGGGTAGGAACAGAGCGCTGAATTTGCTGGATTTGGGCTGCTGTGTAAGTCGTTGGAACTTTTGCTTCGACACTACTGCAACTAACCAGAAATGCCATCAAAAACGCCATCATCAAGGCAAAAATTGAACGGGGACGAGTCATATCGATTTTAGATTTTAGATTTTAGATTTCTAGTTCTCAGGCTCTGCCTGGGAATGCAGCTCGGCGAGGAGCTGGTTCACTGACCTAGCACCGAGAGTTATGTACAAAATATTATTTTACCTCCTGGCGGCGCAGAAAAGTTATCAGAGCATCGCCAACTTTTTCTGACCAATGTTCTTGAGGATAATGCCCCGCTTGTTCCAGTGTGACTAACTCTGCATTTTGCAGGGAACCGACTAGCTTTTGAGCTGGTTCAACACTCAGCCAAGGGTCTGTCAAACCCCACACAAATAAAGTTGGTCTAGTCCAGGCTTTCAAGCCGGATTCAATTTCTGCCATTGACTGCGGCAATTGAATATTGCGGACTGTATTCATGAGCGATCGACCGGCATCCGAACTCTTCAAAAACGGGCGGCGGTAAACATCTAAATCTTTGTCTGATATCGTCTGGCGGCTGCCGCCTTCGAGAGTTCTGTCAACCAAAAGCGGGTCTTGCGTCATCATGTCGCCAATAAAAGGCAGTCCCAACTGCTGCATTTTCCAAGGCAACTTGATATCTGCTGAAACTGGTGTATTGATGATAGCTAAACGCTCAATTTTATCGGGATTTCGCAAAGCGTATTGAATGCCTGCTGAAGCTAAAAATCCTTGGACAACGAGGTAAAATCTGTCTAATTCTAGAGTTTGAATAAAGCCAGCGAGGGCGTCAACAAAAGCATCGGGAGTATAGGCAAAGTCGCGCTTGTCTGGTTTTGTCGATCGCCCGTAGCCCACCCAATCTGGGGCGATCGATCTAAATCCCTGGGCAGCCAAATCCGGCATTATTACAGTCCAGGTAAAACTCTGGGACGGCAAACCGTGCAGCAGCAGTACGGGTAATTTACCAGTTTCGTTAACCGGATTTGTTTCCCGATAAAACCATTGCAGCGGGCCTACTTCAACTATTTTCTCATCAATTGACATTATTTTACTTGTTATTTATTAAACAATAAGGCGGGGAATACCCGCCCTACTTACATAATAGTTGGGTGTGCACAGAGTACCTTACCCAACTAATTACAGCCGCACTTAGAAATTCATTTCAGCAGCTTGAACTTTTTCGACCTGTTTCTTCTTGAGAACCAGCATAATTTGAGCCAGCATGGTCAAAGCCACGAAAGCCATCAATCCTTTAACTCGATCGGCACTTTGCAGCACAATCTCCACGTCTTTTTGACCGAAGCCGCCCACATTAGGATTGCTCGTCAAAAGTTCGCCTGCTGCAACTGTTTGTCCTTCGGTAACAATCAGTTCTGGGCCTGCGGGAATCGTATCAACAACGGCTGCACCTTCGGCAGGTTGAATTGTCACTTGATAACCGCCATCTTCAGGTTGAGCAATCTTAGAAATGGTGCCAGCTACCGAAGCATTATAAACACTATTATTGCTCTTTTCGCCAGTAGGATAAACCTGACCGCGACCGCGGTTGCCTCCGACATAAATTTGGTATTTGCCGTAGTGAACCGACTTGTCAGTTTCCGGATTCGGCGACAAAACGGGGAATACCAATTCTTTGTACTGTTCTCCCGGCACCGGGCCCACTAAAACAATATTTTCTTGGGTTTCGCTGTAAGGTTGGAAGTAAAGATCGCCGACTTTTTCCTTCATTTCTTCGGGAATTCTGTCAGCGGGAGCAATCTTGAAACCTTCGGGCAACATCACAACTGCGCCGATATTCAAGCCGCCTTTGGTGCCGTCGCCGACAACTTGTTGAACGTTAGTATCGTAGGGAACCTTGACAATAGCTTCAAACACTGTGTCAGGCAAAACAGATTGCGGCACTTCAACTTCAGTCACTTTTGCACCGAGGTGACAGTTAGCGCAAACAATGCGGCCTGTTGCTTCGCGGGGAGTAGCGGGTGCGGTTTGCTGGGCCCAGAATGGGTAAGCAAATGCTGCTTGGGGAAGCGCGATGTCGCTGGTGAGGAAAAATCCTGCTGCTGCGATCGCAATTAAGGCTGTTTTCGCGATCGTCCTGGCACTGCGGCGAAATATCGCAGATAAATTAGTTTGTGGCATCAGAGTATTCAATCTCAAAGGTCAGACAATGCGTGAATTTTAGATTTGGAATTTGGAATTTTGGATTTTGGATGATTAGACTGTTTTAGGGATGCAATTATCTGTAATTTTCACCGCCGATCCCCAATCTAAAATCTAAAATCTAAAATCCAAAATCATTTAAGACCACCAAGGTGCTTCGCCGGTGCGGAAATCAGTTTCTTTCCAAGGGGTAAAAGCGATCTTGTCATCTGCGACAGTGGCGTGGGCCAGGGCCAGAGACAAAGGCGCTGGGCCGCGCACCACTTTGCCCTCATTGTTGTATTGAGAACCGTGGCAAGGACAGATAAACTTGTTTTCGCTAACATTCCAAGGCACGACGCAACCCAAGTGAGTGCAAACTGCATTGATGCCGTAGTCGGCGAGAGATTGGTCATTTTCCACCACAAGATAAGTGGGGTCGCCTTTGAGACCTTGGGCTAAAGTGCGATCGCCCGCAGGGTGCGAAGCCAAATATTCGCTAACGAGGATGTCGTTGCCCAAGGCATCTTTAGCTGTCACTCCGCCGCCAACTGCCCCACTCGACGGAGGAACAAAATATTGGACAACGGGATAGAGTGCGCCCAGTGCAACACCTGTGACTGTACCGAACGTCAGCAAATTCATAAATTGGCGACGCCCCATATCGGGGACATCGGGATTTCCAGCAGAAGATTGAGCCATGACCTGCCTTTACGGTTTTAAGTTACGTTTGTTTGTTAGCTGTTAGCGAACCTGTACGTGCAGAGGAAGGAGGATAATTGCCGTTAATCTGCTCGCACAAATTTTAGGCCGCGAAAATTCCTTTTAAGAATGCGCCTTCCAGCCTTTATTAGAGTATTATTACATTTTTTGAACTTTGTCTTTTATTGTTTAATGGATTAACTCAGGAGCAACCATGACGGGCAAGGATTTACACCAGCTACTGCTAGAAAAATGGGGAAAGTCTTACGATATCAGATTGCGGCGGACGCGGGGCAAGATTTTTGTGCAAGTTATGTGGAAATATCTAGAACAGGCATCTTTTCCGATGACGGAGGCTGATTATTTCGAGCATTTGGATGCGGTGGCCAATTACCTCAACGGCTGGGGCAGCACGGCACAGGTGAGAGAATTTATCGTAACTACTCGCGATCGCCCGCGCTTGGGCAAAGCTGTCAGCGTTCCCCTAGATTTGGGTGAAAGAGCCTCGGAGTGGTTGCTAGACGAGTTTTGAATCACTCAGTCGATTTTAGATTTTAGATTTTAGATTTTAGATTGACTCCACAGCCGGGATCTGAGGGAGTTGCCTAAAGTTTTGTGTCGCGCCGCGGCTGGATTAGTTGAGTCCAAAGTCCCGAAAATCGATCTGCGAGCTTGTCATACGACTTGCCGCTGGTGAGAAACTAAGATGTCGCGCATCTAATTTGCACAGGTGTTTTGATTCAAAGTCTTGTGTGGCAGGCTTTGCTGCGCGCCCCCTGCTGTGGGATTTAAATGCCGCAACAGCTTGTGGGGCTTTTTAGGGGCTTTTTTAATTTTGGGCGATCGTCCTTCATTCTTACCAAAATCATCCGAACCAATTTCTGTCAACAATTTCACATACAATGAGTGTCAGATATGTTGTGAAATTTAGGAGAATGTTGTAATGGGTGTTGCAGTTGGAATGGTTGAAGTCTTAGGATTTCCCGCTGCCGTAGAAGTTGCAGACTCAATGGTGAAAGCAGCCCGAGTTACTTTAGTTCGCTATGAAAAGATAACCCGCGCTTACTGGACAATTATAGTTCGAGGAGATATCTCTGAAGTCCAAGCAGCCGTTGCTGCTGGAATTGAATCAGTTAAAAAGGTCGATGGCGGAAAGTTGCTATCGTATCACATAATTGCTCGTCCCCACGAGAATCTCGATTACATTTTGCCGATCGGCTATACTCCCGAAGTAGAACAGTTCCGAATGTAGTCAAAGTTTTGATCAAACTTTGGTGTTGAATTTTAACTTTTAGTAATTATAGAGGCGCGGGCGATCGCGTCTCTATATTTTTGATCGACCTTAAAATTGAGCGATCGCCCAATACTCAGCAAGAAATTACCATCACGCCGAAAATATTTATAGGACTAATTTTAAATTAGCAATTAACCATTAGCAATTTGGATGACTACCAGTCTGCGAACTTATCTGTTGCCTCCATTAAACAGGTGCGAATTCCCGGTTCGCTCATCGAATGTCCGGCATCGGCAACTACAATGAACTCAGCTTCAGGCCAAGCACGATGCAGTTCCCACGCCGACATCATCGGGCAAACAACATCATATCTTCCCTGAACGATAACCGCCGGAATCTTGCGGATGCGATCTATATTTAAAAGCAATTTATCTTCTGGATCGATAAATCCCTTATTGATAAAATAATGGCACTCAATTCTGGCAAACGCCTCCGCGAAAGCATCAATTCCAAACCTTTGCTTTAAATCTAAATCTGGAAATAATCTACTCGTACTCCCTTCCCAAATTGACCAAGCACGAGCCGCTTCTAATCTAATTTGATCGTCTGGACTCGTCAAGCGTTGGTAATAAGCTGTTAGCAGATCATCCCTTTCATTTATGGGGATAGGTTTAACATATTCCTCCCAAGCATCCGGGAAAATATAACTTGCTCCTTCTTGATAAAACCAGCGAATTTCTTTTTGTCTCAACATAAAAATGCCCCGCAAGATTAAACCCTTGCAACGGTCGGGATGGGTTTGACTGTAAGCTAAAGATAGAGTGCTTCCCCAACTACCACCAAAAACAACCCATTGATGAATATTTAAATATTCTCGAAGTTTCTCAATATCGTTGACTAAATCCCAAGTGGTATTTTCTTGCAATTCTGCATGAGGTTTACTTTGACCGCATCCGCGTTGATCAAACATCACCAAACGCCACTTTTCCGGGTCAAAATATTGTCGATAAAAAGGCGGACATCCACCTCCTGGTCCCCCGTGTAGCAATACAATAGGTTTTCCCTCTGGGTTACCAGATTCTTCAAAATGAATGGTATGGAGGTCAGAAACTTTGAGTTCTCCTTCGTTATAAGGGTGTCTAGGCGGGTAAAGTTCTCGCATTTTTTCAAGGATTTATAACTCGATCGTGTTTATTTTACATCATTAAGAAATCACCGTCCTAAAAGCTTTACCAAACCAACCCCGCCAAAATACAAGCCGAGCACCGCACCTCCTAAAAGACTTTGCGTTAAAGGGTCAGTAGAAGGCGTTAAAACTGCTCCCAAAACGGCCGCTCCCAAGACTACATACCGCCAGCCGGAGAGCATTTGGTTGGAAGAAACTATGCCCAAAACGCCGAGCAATACTTGGACGATCGGGATTTGAAAAGCTAAGCCGGTGCTGAACATTAACAGCAGCACAAATTTAAAGTATTTGTCGATCGACCACAACTGCTCTACAACATCCGCCCCATAAGTAACAAAGAAGTTAAGCGCCGCCGGAATCAGAGCGATGTAAGCAAATACTAATCCGCCCACAAATAGGAAACTCGAACCGAAAAACACAGGCCCGAGCAACCTGCGTTCTTTGCGAGTCAAGCCGGGGAGAACAAACAGCGCTATCTGGTAAAAAATAAACGGACTGGCGAGGAGCAAACCGCTGTATCCGGCTACTTCGATAGAAACAAAGAAATACTCGCCGGGAGCTAGTTGCAGAAACTTGACGGGCCCGGCCGGTACTTCTAGCAGTTGCACGATGGGTTTAACTGTAAAAAAGCAACCAATTACAGCGATTGCTACTGCAATTAGCGAGTAGAAAAGTCGCTGCCGCAATTCTTCTAAATGGTCGAACAAAGACATCTCAACTTCGTCGGGAAGTTCGTCGAGAAATTCGTTTTCTAAGTTGCGGGAACCCATCGCACCGCCTGCGATTGGTGCAATGCTGTTTTCCGGGCTAATTGCTTCGAGATTGTTGTCGGAACCTTGTTCGGATGTCTCCAAGTTTGAGGGAACAGTCATAGGAATTTTTGATTTTATTTAGGTTTTAGGTTTATTAGTCACGGACGCAGGTGGATTCAAAAACCAGGTTTATGGGTGAATTTACCTCGCTCACAACGAAGATTTTGCCTAGAAACCGGGTTTTTTGGGCAAGCGTCCTATTTATGCAAACTGCGGGCGATCGCTCTTTTACTGTAACTCCAACCGCGCATTTTTTGGTGGACTTTTGCCACGTACCGCATATAGTCATCGGGCTGGGATTCTGACACTGCTTTGAGAATGCAGGTTTGCGATCGCTCTTGTGTCATTTTCCGCTTCCCAGTACAATCCTAAGTATCAGTGGCTGTAGAAACTGTCGGGCTTGCCTTCTTTTTTCCCTGCCGCTATAACACGGTCTGGCTTGCAGTTTCCGGCAAAAACTTCCTAAACTTGCCGTATCACCAATCAGGCGTCATTTTTAACGGCAAGCACGGTTTCCTCTACGTCTTTACCGTTGAATGTTAAGTCGATTTCAAACTGTTTTTATCCCTCGGGAAATATGGCGACGTAGTAGGAAAGTCCGTGCTGCCACAGCTAAGGTATAATGCGCCAGTCTAGTTTTTCGTCGGTGTCGAAATAGGCGATAGACTCGGCGATTTGTCCTAGTTTAAATTTAACCATCCTCGCCGAATGTAAGCTTGAGTTTCTTCCGGTCGCGATTGGATTATCCGGTTCCAATCAGAGAGTTGTATTTCTAATTGCTTTTGGTTAAACATAATTTTTTTAACTGTCAATCCCGATCGCAATTTTGCCGACAGCGCGGCAAGTTTCGCTGTAAACGTGGGCTGCTGCTACTTCTTGTAAGCTGTAAGTGCGATCGACAATCGGCTCAACTTTACCGGATTCTATTAATTCCCGCAAAACCCCTAAATCGCTGGTATTGGCATTGGCTACAATTAATTTAGCTTTTTTACCCGATACAAACCAGCTCGTTAACATCGGTGCGAAGTTGTCAAAACTTGGCAAAGTCGAGATATAAACTCCCTCAGGTTGCAGGACTTTTTCGCATTCAGCAAATGTTCTTGTCCCGACAGCATCCAAGATTATATCATATTTATCCGGCTGTTGAGTAAAGTCAACTTCCGCGTAATCCAGGACAAAATCTGCTCCCAAACTCTTGACAAATTCTCTGTTTTTAGCGCTGCAAACTCCTGTTACTTCCGCATTCATTGCTTTTGCGACTTGCACGGCAAAAGTTCCGACTCCGCCGGAAGCCCCGTTAATCAATACTTTGTTTCCTGCTTGAATTTGACCCAAATCCCGGAGTGATTGCAAAGCTGTTAAACCGGCAATCGGTACTGCTGCTGCTTCTGCATGAGTGATGTTTTTCGGTTTAATTGCCGCATCGGATTCTGGCACGGCAGCGTATTCGGCACAAGCACCCCCATTGATGGGATTTAAGAAAGTATAAACTTCATCTCCGGGTTGAAATTGGGTTACTTCTGGGCCGACTTCCACGACAACTCCCGATATGTCAGAACCGACAATTCGAGGAAAGTTAAATCCTGTCAATAGTTGCAGGTGTCCTTGCCGGATTTTCCAGTCTACTGGATTGACGCTGCTAGCGCGAACTCGCACTAACAATTCATTGGATTTGGCGATCGGCTTTTCTAATTCTCGGTACTGCAATTCCTCGGCTGGACCGTAGCGATCGAACGCAACTGCTTTCATGGCAAATTTTCCGGTTTATTTCTAATAGAACACTCAATCCTGTACAATTACAGCACATTCCATCTCAAGGTGACACAGTAAATTGAGTCAGGCTTGTAGCAGCGGGCGATCGACTTTCTTGAAACATCCATACAGGGCGCAGGGGTCAGGCTATCAGCCCGCTGGCTGAGTGCGATCGATCGGCTGTACGTCATTTTACAGGCTGGCGATCGGATTTCTTACCTTGTTTATTGGTAATTACCTGTTCAATGAATCAGATTTAACTCACGCCCGCAACGAATTTTCCTCAAGGCTTTAGCAAAATATCAGGTTATTCTATCTGCCCAAAATACCCATGCCTTACTCACTATCTCATTATCAAGGTTTTATCCCAGAGTGACACAAGAGAGATAATGGGACGGCTAGCGATTAAAGTTAATAGGGACGGGACGGCCGATCCCATAACCCTGAGCATAATCTACTCCAATCTCCTGCAATTTTTCTAAGATAGTCTCGTCTTCGACAAACTCAGCTATAGTTTTAAGATTCATCGCATGGGCAATACCATTAAAGCCTTCAACTATCGCTTGAGAAATCAAATTCTGACTAATATTCTTAACAAAAGTACCATCAATTTTTAGATAATCAACTGGTAAATTGATCAGATACGCAAAGGAACTCAACCCACTGCCAAAATCATCTAAAGCAAAGCGACAGCCAATCTTTTTGAGTTCGCTCATGAAATATCTGGCTTGCTCAAAATTCGCGATGGCTGCGGTTTCCGTGATTTCAAAACAAATGCTCTGAGGAGGAATTTGGTAGCGAGGAAATTGTTCGATTAAAAACATCATAAATTGATTGTTACTAATGCTAGCGCCAGAAATATTGATCGTATATAAGCCATCAGTAAGAACCTGTTGCCCGGATAAATTATGATAATTAGAGAAAAAAGTTTCGATTACCCAACAATCGATCTTAGTTATCAAGCCATAACGCTCGGCGGCGGGAATAAACTCATTGGGAGCGACTATTTCTCCATTTTCGTCTAGCATTCTTAGCAAAATTTCATAATGCTCTAATGATGGGCTAGAGCTAATAGAGACAATCTTTTGGAAGTAGAGACGAAAATGATTGGTTTCCAACGCTCGGCTGATTTTGGAAACCACCAGTCTCTCACCACGTTGTCTAATTAGTTCGCCATCATCTAGGCTATAAACATGAATACAGTTGCGACCTTTGGCTTTGGCGGCATAACAAGCTGCATCAGCCGCTCCCAGAACAGGCATTAAATCTTGGCTGGTTTGGTCAATGGCAACAACTCCAATGCTGACCCCGATGATAAAGGTTTTGTTATTCCAAATAAACCGAAACTGATGCACTAGATCTTTGAGTTTTTCCGCAATCAGAGCTGCTTGAGATAGTGGACATTGAGTGAGCAAAAGACCAAATTCATCACCTCCCAAGCGAGCCAGCGTGTCATTAGCGCGCACTCCCTTTTGTAACAGTGCAGTGATTTGGCGCAGTAGCTCATCGCCAGCAATATGACCTGCGGTATCGTTAACTACTTTGAACTGATCTAAATCTAAATAACAGAGAGCGTGCTGCTGATTGCTAACTTGAACAGAAGCGATCGCCTCAATTAGCTGCTGTTCAAATCCTCTACGGTTGATTAAACCCGTCAGGGCATCGTGACTGGCTTCCCAATAAAGTTGCTTGGCAAGATAGCGCGATTCGGTAACATCATGAAAGACGATGACTGCCCCGATAATTTCGCCTTGGCGGTCTCGAATTGGTGCTGCTGAGTCCTCAATGCCGTACTCCGTCCCATCGCGAGCAATGAGAATAGTATGGTTAGCTAAGCCCACAATTTTCCCCTTTGACAGAGCTTGAGTTATAGGATTCTCTGCTGGCTTTTTCGTTACTTCATTAACGATTATGAAAACTTCAGACAGAGGCATTCCTTCAGTTTCCTCCGATGTCCAGCCTGTTAGTCGCTCAGCAACAGGATTGAAATATCTAATATTACCTTGAGCATCAGTAGTAATGACGGCATCGCCAATCGATTGCAATGTCACCTGAGCCAATTCCTTTTCGGCAAAAAGGGCATTTTCGAGGCGTTGATGTTCCTCAATCTCTTTAATGAGGCGCAAATTTTGTTCTTGAAGGCTTTTGCGGAGTCGTTGGATAGTCAGGTGAGTTTCGACACGCGCCAATACCTCTTCGACTTGAAACGGCTTGGCAATATAATCTACTCCTCCTGCGGCTAGCCCTTGCACCTTATTGAAAGTGTCATTGAGCGCACTCAAAAAAACAACTGGAATGTCTGCGGTGCGAACTTCAGATTTTAATTGTCTGCAAACTTCATAGCCATCCATATCTGGCAACTTAATGTCTAGTAAAATTAATTCCGTCGCTGGAGATTGGGCGGCTCTGAGCGCCATTGCCCCTGTCGTCGCACTACGAACCTTATAACCGTGTTCGCTCAATGTATCCCTCAGCAAACGCAGGTTTTCAGGTAAATCGTCAACGATTAAAATGTTGCCTAGATAGCTGGTAACTGAATCGCTAATCATATTCAGTAAGACTGTTAGTGCAATCCATTAGGTATGGGTCAGTTGTTTTGGTAAGTGGGTCTGATAGAATGTTGGTAACATTTTTTTGGGAACAGGCTAGCTTGTAACAATTCGGCTGCCTATCTTTTGTTACCATAAGTTAGCTCAATCTTTACTCGATCGTGGTTGCAGCCGGGTTATCACCCGCCCTGATCTATAGAAAGACTCTATTGCCCGCCTTCTCTCAATTGTTGCGATGTAATCCGCCACCTGCTGGCGCTTCCCTCAAGAAACGAAAAGCTATGGATACTCGATCGACAAAAAGTGATATTGTTAATCATACACGGGTAATAAAGACAATAGCACAGATTCCTAGACTGTCACAGGTAGGATAGTTGTGGGCTTATGTAAGTCCTATCAAAAATCATTTTTTATTTTATTATGGAAAAAAATCAACATCTACAATTATCCAAATGCCCAACGGGTATTCAGGGGCTTGATGAAATCACAGATGGAGGTTTACCCCAAGGCAGACCAATCTTAATCTGCGGGTCAGCGGGTTGCGGTAAGACATTATTTGGTGTGGAGTTTCTAGTGCGCGGCGCAACACTGTACGGGGAACCTGGAGTTTTACTTACCTTTGAAGAAACTGCGGCAGAAATCACTAAGAATGTCACATCTTTAGGCTGGAATTTAACTGAATTGAGCGCTCAAGGCAAAATATTAATCGATCATATTTATATTGAAGCCAGCGAAATTGAGGAAACAGGAGAATACGACCTAGAAGCCCTATTTATTCGTCTAGGGTATGCGATTCAAAAAATAGGGGCTAAACGGGTAGTTTTAGACACGATAGAAGTCTTGTTTGCTGGTTTAGCCAATGCCAACATTCTCCGAGCAGAATTGCGCCGTTTATTTCATTGGTTAAAAGACCAAGGTGTGACAGCCGTAATCACTGGGGAGAGAGGAGAACTGACCTTAACCCGTCAAGGTTTAGAAGAATATGTTTCGGATTGTGTGATCAAATTAGATCAAAAAACCGTTGGAGATATCGCCACAAGAACCATCCAAGTTGTCAAATATCGCGGCTCTCGCCACAGTAATAATGAGTATCCGTTTTTAATTGAAGAAAATGGCATTTCGGTCTTACCAATTACTTCTTTAACGTTAGACCATGAGGTTTCTAACGAGCGCATCTCAACGGGCATCCCGCAACTTGATGAAATGTTTGGCGGGCAGGGCTACTATCGGGGTAGCAGTATTCTTGTTACAGGCAGGGCAGGAACGGGGAAAACGACTCTTGCCGCTTATTTTGCCCAAGCAACCTGCCTGAGGGGCGAACGGTGTTTATATCTCGCCACTGAAGAATCCCCCCAACAAATTCTCCGTAATTTAAACTCGATTGGTCTTGACTTAGCCCCCTATGTAGAGCAGGGATTATTGCAATTTGATGCGGTACGTCCCACTAACTATAATTTAGAAATGCGTTTGTTTAAAATCCATCGCTGGGTCAAAGAATTTCAACCAAGTGCGATCGTAATCGATCCGATGAGTAATCTCATTTTGAGTGGAAGCTTTATGCAAACAAAAAGCTTTTTCATGCGCTTAATTGACTACTTAAAGAGTAAGCAAATCACCGTTTTCTTGACCGATTTAACTCCCGGTGATACTGACCGCGACCACGAACAGACAGAAATGGGTGTTTCCTCTCTGATGGATACTTGGTTAGAACTCCAAACCCTCAAGGTCAATGGGGAGCGCAATCGGATTCTCTATGCCCTCAAATCTCGCGGCATGATGCACTCAAATCAAGTACGAGAATTTGTGCTCACCAATCAAGGGGTAAACTTGGTGGAGGTTTACTTGGGAGATGGCAAGGTATTAACAGGAACGCAACGAATCAATCAATCACTAGAGGAACAATCTGCCGCTCGAAAACGGCGACAGAGTTTTGAACTCAAAAAACGCGAGTGTGAGCGAGAAAAACATCTCATAAAAGCTCAGATAAAAGCTCTGCAAATGCAATTAACCAATCGAGATGAGGAATTCACTTTGCTGATAGAAGAAGAAGAAGAATATCAAAAAACGGTGGTGGATAATCGAACCTCTATAGGAAGATTACGCCATCTTAACCCCTAAAATCTATTTTCTAAGGAGAAAAAACATGACCGATCATTTATCAGATACCGCTAACACAAAAAGAGCAGAGATTTGGCAACTGCGCTTATATGTGGCGGGACAAACCCCTAAATCTCTGCTTGCTTTTGCCAATTTGAAGAAAATCTGTGAGGAATATCTTAACGGTCAATATAGCATTGAAATTATTGACTTAAGTAAACAGCCCTATCTCGCCATAGAAGATAACATCGTTGCTCTACCGACCCTCGTCAGAAAATTGCCAGAACCGATTAAAAAGATTATTGGTGATTTATCGAATACTGAAAAAGTTTTAGTAGGACTGCACATAAGTCCTATTATGGATGAACACTAACTCAATATTTAGGCACTAACGGCACTAACGATGATTGACTCAGAAGATTTTAACCTAATAACCACAGAACTTTTTGAACAGGCTTTGTCCCAATCGCAGGAACAGTATTATATCCTACGTCTTTATATTGCAGGTACAACGCTCCAATCGGTGACGGCGTTGCAAAATATCAAAAAAATTTGTGAGCAGCATCTCCAAGGACGTTATGAATTAGAAGTTATTGATATTTATCAACAGACAGAAGCCGCTATTGCCGAGAATATTGTGGCTGTTCCCACCTTGATTAAACAGTTACCTACGCCCTTACAAAAGATCATTGGCAATTTATCGAATACGGAAAAAGTGTTAATGGGTCTTAATCTTGTGCCTAAAAATATCATTGAAGAGGAAAGCAATGAAGGACTCCCAAGCTCCTATTGAAAAGTTGCGCCAAGAAGTCGAAACGCTACAGCAGCAATTGGCCGAAGTGCAGGAACGCCTAAATGTGACGGAAGAAACGTTGCAGGCTATTTGTTCTGGCGAAGTTGACGCTGTTGTTGTTTCTACGCAGCAAGGGGAGCGAGTTTTTACGCTTCAGGGGGCAGATTATGTTTATCAGTGTTTAGTTGAACAAATGGGGGAAGGAGCAGCAACTGTCTCTTCTGAAGGCTTGATTTTGTACTGTAATAAGCGACTCTCAGAACTCTTAGATTTTTCTTTAAAAAACCTGATTGGCTCTAGCTTAGAAACCTTTATTGCCCCCAAGGATAGAAAAGCGTTTTTACTACTTTTACAGGAGGTTCAAGAAAAAGAAACTCTCACCAGAGAGTTATCTTTGATCGCGGCAACAGGAAATAAGGAAGTACCTGTCAAATTATCGCTTAAACAATTTAAAATAGATGAGCTTTTAGTTAATAGTATTATTATTACTGATATTACAGAATCGAAAATTAAAGAAGCTGCTAAACTCAGTCAAATTCTCAACAGCGCGATCGCCGTTATTAATAATTTTCGTCTTTTGACCGATGGGACGTTTAAAATCGATTCTTGGATAGGAGGAACCCAACAGCTTTTTGGCTATAGCTTAGAAGCCGTGCAAGCCGACTCTTCCCTAATTACGGCGAATATACTACCTGAAGATCGAGAAAAGGCTCTTGTCTCATTGGTGCAAAACATTAAAGGAGGGCGATCGGGCATCGTTGAGTATCGTTTTTTGCATGGCGATCGCACTATTCGCTGGCTTTCCTCAAACTATGTCGCTGAATGGGATCGAGAACAAGATTGTTGGGTGGGCATAGAAATTATTACGGATATTACCCAACGCAAAGAAACAGAGCAAAAAATTGCCGAACAAGCAGCCTTAATCGATCTTACTACTGATGCCATTTTTGTACACGATCTAGACGACCAGATTTTATTTTGGAATAAAGGAGCTGAACGTTTGTATGGTTGGACAGCAACCGAAATTATCGGGCAAAAAACTAAAACCTTATTTAACCAACCAATTGCTCAGACTAAGGCTATAAAAACAACTAGCGAACAAGGTATTTGGCAAAGTGAAATAAAACAAAATACCAAATCAGGCAAGAATATTATCGTAGAAAGCCGTAGAATCCTGGTAGAAAATCAATTTTTAAAGCTCAAATCTATTCTCGTAATTAACACTGATATTACCGAAAAAAAACAACTTGAAAAACAATTTTATCATGCCCAGAGATTAGAGAGCTTAGGAACGTTAGCAAGTGGAATTGCCCATGATTTCAATAACATTCTTACCCCGATTTTGAGCGTTACTCAAATGCTTGCTCTCAAATTTCCTAACCTGGATGATAAGACAGAAAGACTGTTTGCGATTCTTTCTAGCAGTGCTAGACGTGGGGCAGATTTGGTCAAGCAAATTCTTCTTTTCAGTAGAGGAACGGAAGGTAATTATGTAATATTACAGCTAGGCGACCTGCTCTTAGAAGTGATCGGTATTACTAAACAGACATTTCCTAAATCAATCGCAATTTCAGCGGAAATACCTACTAACGGACTGTGGAGAATCTCGGCTGATTCTACCCAAATGCACCAAGTATTTATGAATCTGATGATTAACGCCAGAGATGCGATACCAGACGAAGGAACTTTGACTATTTGCGCTGAAAATCGTCTATTAGGTAAACATGATGCCCTGATAAATTTGGAAGCAAAAGTAGGTTCTTATGTGGTGGTGACGGTTTCTGATACGGGAAGCGGCATCCCACCCGAATTGTTAAACCGAATTTTTGACCCGTTTTTCACGACCAAGGAAATTGGCAAAGGAACGGGACTAGGATTATCAACCGTGGCGGGGATTGTCAAAACTCATGGCGGTTTTGTCAAGGTTGATAGCGAGTTGGGCAAGGGGACCGAATTTAATATTTTTTTACCTGCTATAGAGGGAGAGGTGAATGTCATACCCCGAGAAAAATTAATGCCCAGAGGTAAGGGCGAGTTGATTTTAATTGTGGATGATGAAGCCTCTATTCAAGAGGTAACACAAACCGCTCTCGAAAACTATAACTACAGAACAATACTCGCTAGTGATGGGATTGAAGCCTTCGATCTCTATACCGAACATCAACAGGAAATCAGTGTTGTTTTAATGGATATGATGATGCCAAACCTGGATGGTGTTACCACAATTTGGGCGTTGCAAAAAATCAATCCTCTGGTGAATATAATTGCGACTAGCGGACTCGTTAACAATAGAAAACTGGCATTAGATGCTGATGTAAAAAACTTTTTATTGAAACCTTACACGATCGGAGAATTATTGCAAATGTTAACGGATATACTGTCGTTAGACGAGGATAAACTAGATGACATCTCGCCCATTACCTCTCAAGTTCCTTCTCCCCTGGCGAGGGTTGAATTATCCAAGGACGCTTTAGCAACAATGCCCTACGAATTGTTACAGCAAATGTATGAAGCGGCTTACTATTGTGATGCAGATGTCCTGCTGGAATTAATTGAACAAATACCGTCTTCTCAAGGGGCGATCGCGAATGCCCTCAAAGATTTAGTGCTAAATTTTAAAACGGATATCATTATGGAATTAACTGATTTATCTAAATTAGGGCTAAGGAACGATTAAAGCAGGTAAGCAAGGAGCCTCAATGCACATTAGTCCAGATGAGAGCGTGTTTTTGGCAAAGGGGATTCGTGACAATTAACGTCACTTTGCTTCTTGTAACATCAGGAAAACCTTTTCTCAACCCAAGCAGCCGATTTATTTATGAACAAGCACATTTCTCAACTGACAAGTGTATTCGTCATTGCGATCGGGTGTGTCGTCCTGCTCGGTTGGCAATTTGACATCTCCCTACTCAAAAGTGGTTTTCCCGGTATGACTTCGACCATGAAAGCAAACACGGCACTTTGCTTTTTGCTGGCTGGAGTTTCTTTGAGATTATTGCAGTACCAAAGACCAACCCGACTGCACTATCGAATTGCTCAAGGGACGGCCGGGTTGGTAATTGCGATCGGGCTGCTGACGCTGAGCGAGTATCTCTTTGGTTGGCATTTGAGTATCGATCAGTGGCTTTTCCGGGATGTCGCGTCTTCGGCGACTCCTTATCCGGGGCGAATGGGAGTGAATACCGCCTTAAATTTTGTGCTGATGGGAGTAGCACTATTACTGCTAGGGAAAAATTCGCAACGGGACACTTGGTTGGCTCAGATTTGCAGTAGCGTTGCGGCTTTAATTTCTCTGCTAGCTTTATTTGGACACATCTTTGAGGTCAATATTTTCACCCAACTGATCTTAATTACAACTACTCAAGCCTTAAACACGATCCTCACCTTTTTCATCCTCTATGGAGGAATTTTATTGCTCCGACCCAAGGAAGGGTTAATGCAAGAAGTCACCAGTCCGCTAGTCGGCGGAGTCATGTTGCGGTGGTTCCTGCCTTGGGCGATCGTCTTTCCATTGACAATAAACTGGTTAGTTTTTGAAGGGCAAAAATTACGCTGGTATAGCCCTGAATTTGGCAATACAATCCGCTCAACTATAGTGATTTGCACGTTCTCAATTCTGAGCTGGGGGACGGCTCGATTTCTCAACCAGATAGATAGCAAGCGCCAACAAACCCAAGCAGAGCTGCAAAAACTTAATGAAACTTTAGAAAATCTTGTGACTCAACGGACAGAAGCTGTACGAAAATCACAGGCTCGTTTTGCTGGAATTCTAGAAATCGCCAATGATGCAATCATTTCAGTCGATCGCACTCAACGCATTACCCTGTTTAATCAAGGGGCGGAAAAGATTTTCGGCTATAAAACTGAGGAAGTTTTAGGGCAACCCCTGAGCTTACTACTGCCAGAACAGTTTAGGAATGCTCACCAGCAGCATATCCAACAATTTGCTCAATCTTCTGGTATAGCGCGAAGGATGGGAGAACGAGGTGAGATTTGGGGTCGCCGTCAAGATGGCACTCAGTTTCCTGCTGAAGCCTCAATTTCTAGGCTGGAAATAGGAGACGAAACGGTATTTACGGTTATGCTGCGCGATATCAGCGATCGCAAACAGGCTGAGGAAGAATTACTTCAAACAACGACGCTGCAAAAAGCTATTTTAGATAGTGCCAACTACAGCATCATTTCCACCGCCCTAGATGGTACGATTCTTACCTTTAACAAAGCCGCCGAGAGATGGCTGGGATATAGTGCCGAAGAAGTTTTGGGGAAAGCAACACCTGCGATGCTTCACGACAAGGAGGAAGTCGTGCATCGCGCCCAAGATTTATCTGTCCAAATGGGAATCTCCATCGAACCAGGATTTGAGACTTTTGTTGCCAAGGCACATCTTGGAGAGACAGACGAGTACGAATGGTCGTACATCCGCAAAGATGGTAGTCGCTTTCCGTTACTCCTCTCGGTGACAGGTTTATATGACCCAGAAGGCAATATCACAGGGTTTCTCGGCATTGGAACCGATATTACCCTCCGCAAGCAAGCAGAAGCATCACTGGCACGCATGGCAGCGATTGTGGAATACTCTGGTGAGGCAATTATTAGCAAGTCCTTAGACGGCATCATTTTAAGCTGGAACAATGCAGCAGAAAAAATCTTTGGCTACAAGGCTGAAGAAATCATAGGACAATCGATCGCCATTCTAATTCCACCCAATCTGATTTACGAAGAACAGCAAATCCTCGAAACGATTCGACAAGGAGAAAAGATTAAAAACTATGAAACTGTGCGCGTACGCAAAGATGGACAACTTATCCACATCTCTTCCACCATATCACCACTAAAGGACACAACAGGCAGAATTGTTGGGGCTTCTGTAATTAAACGCGACATCAGCGATCGCAAACGAGCTGAAAACGATCGCAAACAAATTGAGACAGCTTTACGAAACAGTGAAGAGCAGTTTCGCCATGCGTTTGAAGATGCCTCGATCGGGATGGCGATCCTTTCCCTTGACGGGCATTGGCTTAAAGTCAATCCTGCCCTGTGCCAGATTGTTGGCTACTCCTCAGAAGAGCTGTTAACACTAACTTTTGAAGACATTACCTATCCTGAAGATTTAGCAGTGGATATTAATAATAGGCGTAATCTATTAGCAGGAACGATTTCAACTTACCAACGAGAAAAACGTTATGTGCATAAGCAAGGAGATATTGTTTGGATTCTGCTGAATGGATCGGTAGTACAAGATGAGCAGGGAAATCCACTGCATATTATTGCTCAAATTCAAGACATCACGGCTCGAAAAAAAGTTCAAAAGACACTCGAACTGCAAGGCATTATTATGAATAATATGGCAGGGGGAGTGTGTTTAGTCAAAGCCTCAGACTTGACGATCGTCTACACTAATCCTAAATTTGATGCGATGTTTGGCTACCGAGAGGCCGAACTCGCAGGTCAACCCGTTGGTGTAATAAATTATGTCGATACACAGATTACACCCGACGAAACCGTTGAAGATATCGTCACTATAGTCGATCGGGACGGGGAAGCGAAATATGAAGTCTACAACAAAAAAAAAGATGGCACACTCTTTTGGTGCAGAGTTCATACCTCTAAGTTTGAGCATCCTGAATACGGAACTGTATATGTTGCCGTTCAGCACGATATAACAAAGCTAAAACTGTCTGAACAAGCCTTGCAAGCTACCACAAACCGCCTCAACTTTCTCCTCAACTACAGTCCTGTCGTTATTTTTAGCAGTAAAGTTGATGGCGAGTATGGCCCAACATTCATCAGCGAAAACATCAAAGACGTAATCGGCTACGAAACCAAAGAATTTTTAGAACAGTCTGGATTTTGGATCGATCATCTGCATCCAGATGATGTAGACCAGGTGCTTAATGGACTAACAAATCTATTCACCGATGGTTTTTATTTTCAGGAATTCCGTCTTCTGCACTCAGATGGGAATTATCGCTGGATACTCCAACAACTCAAGCTAATTCGCGATCGTGAAGGGAGACCAGTGGAAATTTTGGGATATTTAATTGATATTAGCGATCGCAAACAAGCTGAGGTGGAAATTCGCCAAGCGAAGGAAGCAGCAGAAGCAGCCAACAAAGCCAAGAGTGTCTTCCTCGCGAATATGAGCCACGAACTCCGCACCCCCCTCAACTCGATTTTAGGATTCACGCAATTGATGAGCGATGAGAGCGCTCTGACTCCTTCTCTCCAAGAGCGCTTGCAGATTGTCAATCGTAGCGGTAAACATTTGTTGGACTTGATTAACGATATTTTAGATTTATCCAAAATCGAGAGCGGACGGATGACGCTCAATCCTTCTGACTTTGATTTGACAAATTTGCTGACTTCTCTTGAAGAAATGCTGCAACTTAAAGCCCATTCTAGAGAATTGCAACTAATTGTAGATCCCGATCCCGATCTTCCCCAATTTGTGCGTACCGACAAGAAAAAACTATATCAAGTCTTGGTCAATCTGCTCGGTAATGCGATTAAATTTACCAAGCAAGGAAGCATCACCTTACGAGTAAGAGCAGCACAAAGAGACAAAACCTCTCGTCACCTATGTTTTGAAATTGAGGATACAGGCGTGGGAATTGCTCCAACAGAAATTGACAGCCTATTTAAGTTATTCGTGCAAACCCAAGCTGGGAATAATTTGAGTCAAGGCACTGGGCTTGGTTTAGCGATCAGTCAAAAACTCGTCCAACTCATGGGCGGTCAAATCCGGGTTAAAAGCACTTTGAACCGAGGTAGCACTTTTTCCTTTGAGATTGGTGTACAGTTACCTCAAGCAGAATCCTTACCCCCAGAATCAATTAATCAAAGAGTAATTGGTTTAGCTCCTGGACAACCAACCTACCGTATCCTTGTTGTTGAAGATTTAGCAGAAAATCGCCGCTTGTTAGTCGAGATCCTGACCTCCATTGGCTTTGAGGTGAGAGAAGCAACACAGGGAGTTGAGGCAATCTCACTGTGGGAGAGTTGGTTGCCGCACCTGATTTTCATGGATCTGCGAATGCCAATCATGGACGGCTACACAGCTACTAAATGTATTAGACAACGCCCTAACAACCAAGAAACTGTCATTATTGCTTTAACTGCCAGTGTTTTTGAAGAAGAGCGAGAGGACGTTCTCATGGCTGGCTGTAACGAATTTATGAGCAAGCCATTTCAGCAGAAAGAAATTTTTGACAAACTCGCTAAATATTTGGGAGTGCAATATATTTACGAAGCCCTAGGAGCAACTCCAAACAAACTATTAGCTGAAAGGCTGTCTGTAGAAGATATATCCGTGATGTCCCCTCAGTGGTTAGAACAAATGTATCAAGCCGCTTACTATCTCGATACCGAAGTTATGAACGAATTAATCGTACAAATTCCCGAATCTAAAGCAGGTTTGTCCAAGGCACTAACGGATTATATCAATAATTTTAAT
The DNA here is from genome assembly GCF_036701825.1 of Microcoleus sp. MOSTC5. Lineage (NCBI taxonomy): Bacteria > Bacillati > Cyanobacteriota > Cyanophyceae > Oscillatoriales > Microcoleaceae > Microcoleus > Microcoleus sp. MOSTC5. Next base: position 39,043 of record NZ_JAUBRK010000005.1, read on the forward strand.
TCGGACAGAATTATGGAGTTAATTCGACCTCTGCTGCCGAATCCACTGTAGTTATCGAGTTTAAGGATAAAGAAGCTATAGTGCTGTAAGCAGTGCCTATATTTCCAATAGAAACCAACATGGGAAAGAATTCGGAATTTTTTGGACAGGTTTATTGCAGATATCCATCAGTATGAGGCAATGGCATACACATTGGATGGAATGTGCTGTATCATATAGCAATTCTATTTCGTGTGTGAAGGGGGTTTATTTTTTTTATGAACCGCAGAGGGTACAGAGAAAGAGAAAAGAGATAGAGAAATGATTGATTTAACAGGCAAGGTAATTTTAGTAACTGGCGGCTCGAAGGGGATTGGTGCAGTGACGGTGCGGACTCTGGTTAATGCAGGGGCTGAGGTGATTTTGCATTACTCTCGCAGTCAAACTGAAGCTGAAGCGGTAGCAGCAAGTGTTGCGCGCGATAGATGTTATTTATTGGCTGCAGATTTGATGCTGGAAAACGCGGCCTCGACTTTGTGGCGAGATGCTTTAAAATGGCGGGGTCATATTGATATTATAGTTAACAATGCTGGAATAATGCAGTCAGCGGGAATAGAGGACGAGTTCGATATTTGGTCGTCTGCTTGGCAGCAAACTCTACAAGTTAATTTAGTTGCCGTTGCCGACTTGTGCCGCGAAGCAATTATTTATTTTAAAACTCGAAGTGGAGGTACAATTATTAATATAGCAAGTCGCGCTGCTTTTCGCGGGGATGACCCGAATTATCTGCACTACGCCGCGTCAAAAGGTGCTGTTGTTGCTTTAACTCGCAGCATTGCTAGAGGGTTTGCGGCTGATAATATTTTGGCTTTTACAGTTGCACCGGGATTTGTCAGTACAGAAATGTCTAATCAGTTTATTCAAAAGTGCGGCGAAGCGGATATTATTCGCGATATCCCGATCGGCAAAATCGCTCCTCCTCAAGATGTTGCCAATGTTATCGCGTTTTTAGCGTCGGGTTTGGCTGCGCACGCTACCGGGACTACGATCGACATTAATGGAGCCTCTTACGTGCATTGATGCGATCGCACAACTTGCACAAAATATCTAATTGTAGGGTGCGCATCGGGCACTTTACGACTACCTCCAAAGACTCACGAAAGCACATTTTTCCTAGAACCAATTTATCACTTTAGCCAGACGCGAAAACAGCAACAAATGAATTAAGTTTAGAGAAAAGACTACTTGAAGGGAAACTGATTATGACAGCCGATAACAATGGCCAAACCAAACGAGTTGCCATACTCATCGAAAATGGAGTTGAAGATTCGGAATTTCTCGTTCCTTACAATGGCTTAAAACAAGCAGGATTTGAAGTAGTTGTCCTCGGTTCGCGGACAAACGAAAAGTATGCAGGGAAACAAGGAAAACTTGCCATGCAAGCAGACGGAACTACCACAGAAGCAGTCCCCGCAGAATTCGATGCAGTGATAATTCCCGGCGGTATGGCTCCCGATACAATGCGGACTAATCCCAATACAGTACATTTTGTACGTGAAGCATTTGAGCAAGGAAAAATCGTCGCTGCTGTTTGCCACGGCCCGCAAGTTTTGATTGAAGCAGACTTGCTGAAAGGCAAAAATGCGACTGGTTTCTTGGCAATTAAAACAGACATGATCAATGCCGGAGCTAACTACATCAACGAAGCTTTAGTAGTTGACGGCAACTTGATAACTTCCCGCCAACCGGGAGATTTAGCCATATTTACCACCGCAATTCTGGCTCGCCTCGGTTACGGCGGAAAAGAAGTCGCTTTGCCAGAAGAAACTGACACAAATGCAGAATGGTGGAAATTAGCTAATGGTTGGGGTGGCTCAACACAAGGCGACATTGTTAAAGGTTTGAATACCGCCCTCGCAGGGGAACGCTATGCTTGCGAAGCCTTTCAAAATTATGCGGAAAAAACCCAAGACAGCGATTTGCGATCGCTCTTGAGAGAAATGATTCAAAATAAACAGAACCACATCCTCGCTCTCGAAAAGCGCCTCAACGATTTCGGCGAAAAACCCTCAATTCCCGCCCAAATTGCTGACAAATACGCTAAATTAAAAGCCTCGATGCAAGGAACCGATGAAACGTTCTTGCTGCGGAGCACTCTGGGTGATTTGCAAACCGGTGTTGTCGATATCAACAACCTGCGGGTGAAGTTCACAGATCCCGTATCAACTGCCATTTTGACAGAGATAGAATCGGATTTGTCCAAGTGCGAGCAAGTCGTTGCTAAACTCTACCGCGCCCGTGCAGTTTCCCAGGAAATTAAGTCGCCTAAACCTTCGACTAGCCCTGCTGTAAAAATGTAATTAGCAGGCGGATAAATAAGTTTGTAGTTTTGTTGAGAGGTGAAAACCCGTACCAATATCGCAACTACAAACTTGCTCTGCAATCCTACAATCTACGCTTTTGCGGTAAAATAAAACCCTACACTAAAAAGCAGATATTCAACTAACTGCAAGGTGAAGGGTTTTATTAAATGGGTTTTATTTTTGTTTCAGCCGGACACGGGGGGTTTGAAGGAAGCTTGCGGCCTCGGGGGGCGGTACAAGCCCCCGGATTCATCCGTGTAGAAATAAAAAATATAGTATCCGATAACCAGCCCCCGGATTCATCCGTCAAGTCGCTTTCTTCAATTCTAAAATCTAAAATCTAAAATCTAAAATCGATTAACCACCCCCCGGATACATCCGTTAAGTCGCTTTCTTCAATTCTTCAATTCTAAAATCTAAAATCTAAAATCTAAAATCTAAAATCGATTGGCTTGTTTCCTCTTCCTTTAGACAGGAGACACCTGGGCTATAAATGCGCTACTGTGTTGCCAATATTTTGATGAGGAAAAAAAGGCTGTGGTTCCCTTACGCGATGACAATCCCATTAGTATCACTCCCTACGTCACCTACGGGCTGATTGCCGCAAACATATTAGTATTTTTGTACGAACTCAGTTTAGGCGATCGACAATTAACCCAATTCTTCTACTCTTGGGCCGTAATTCCTTGCCAGTTAAGCAATATGTGTCGGGTTGCTCTGCCACTTTCGCCATTTCCCGAATGGACGACACTAATTAGTTCCCAATTCCTGCACGCAGGTTTTCTCCACATTGCCGGAAATATGTTATTTTTGTGGATTTTTGGCAACAACGTAGAAGACCGTTTAGGACACGTCAAATTTATAATATTTTACCTTACTTGCGGCGTTTTAGCATCACTAACTCAGTGGTATTTTTCCTCAGCATCGCCCATTCCGTCCCTGGGTGCTAGCGGCGCGATTGCAGGCGTCATGGGAGCTTACATTCTCAGATATCCCCAAGCAAAAGTTCTGACACTGCTTCCCTTGGGAATCTTTATTACCACCGTCAGAGTCCCCGCTTTCTTCTTTCTAGGGTTTTGGTTTGCACAGCAAGCATTGAGCGGCTTGGCTTCCTTAAATGCCCCGGCAAGTGTCGGCATGGAATCCGGCGGAGTTGCTTACTGGGCCCACGCCGGCGGCTTTGTTTTCGGCGCTATTCTCGGCCCTTTATTGGGATTGTTTTCTGAAGATAATCAGATTTAATTTTTTACCACACTGAAAGAAATTAACGCAGATAAACTGGTAACGAAATCGGCATTTATCTGCGTTAATCTGCGGTTTCAAACCTCTTATCTTTCTCAAAGTTCGGTGCTATGCTTTGCCCTTTTTTGGGCTTGTTTTCTGAAGATAATGAAATTTACCTTTTCACCACAGATTAACGCAAATTAACGCAGAGAAACGATCCACAAAATGGCGTTTATCTGCGTTAATTTGCTGTTAAAAACCTCTTATCTTTTTAGATAAAAGTAAAGTCAAATTCCGAAAGAGAAGAAACCCCCGTTACACCATTTAACTTCGCCAAAATGCGGGAGTCGCTGCCGGTGGCGTTATTGCCATTGCCGTCATAAATGATGTAAGTATTGCCGCCGGAATCGTAGGCAAACAAGAAAGCAGTTCCTCCCAGAATATTTGCAGAAACAGTGGTCTGCACTTCCAGCAGAACTTGGGTGTTACCGCTGAGATTGGCAAATCCGGGGGCAAAATTAAACTGATCGGCGATCGGCACACCGAGGCCGTTAAAATCAGTAATCACATCGTATCCGCCCGCCGCGATCGCAGCATCGATCGCCGCCGAAGAAGCCGCATCAAAAGCCGGCCCACCTTGTGCAGGGCTGGTATAGCGGAATTGATTGCTGCCGCCGCCCCCCGTCATGGTATCTGCGCCGAGGCCGCCTACAAGCACGTCGTTATCCAAACCGCCGTCCATGCTATCGTTGCCGCCTTGACCGTCAATTGTATCGCTGCCCGCTAAACCGTTCAGATTGTCCGGCAAAGAACCCCCAACCAAATTGTTAGGCCCGCTATCAGCCGGCAATATTTGAACGGTGACAGTACCTACGCCCGGAACTGTCCCGAACCCGTCGCTGACGCTGTAGGTGAAAGCAGTTGTACCCGCTACGTTGCCGGGGATGAATTGCACTTGAGAGACAAGATTTACAGCTATCCCCAGTTGCGGTGTGCTGACATTGATAATGCTGAGCGGCCCTTTTTGCGGGCTGGAATCGTTCGCCAGCACGTCGATGAAAGTGGGCAGCAAATTATTCGTACTCGTAAATACGATGCCGTCATTGACAGCAATGGGCGACAGGGTAGTTGGAACAGTTACGGAGGTATCGAAAGAATTGATGTTAATCGCTACTGACGCTGCTGCCGTGCCGCCTTGGTCGTCAGCTACGCTGTAGCTGAAAGAACCGGCTTGCCCGATCGCGTTTGTTCCCGGTTGAAATGTCAGCCCGAGTAAATCCTGAACTGTTAACTTTTGGTTCACGGTGAGGGGGTTCGTACCCGTAATTACCTGACCAAAAGTAGGATTGGGAAGTCCGACTACCGCGATCGACAGCGGCTGGCCTTCCGGGTCGCTGGGCGCCGAAATGCTCAGAGACAGAGGCAAATTCTGCAAACCAGTCACCGTCTTGCCCGCTTCCACGATCGGCGGCTGGTTAGGAGTCGGAGATGTAAAACTGGGCGGAGTCGGCCCCCCGCCCAAAGGCGGAGGAGTTGGGGTTGTCGCCGTTGGAGTCGGGACTATGGAAGGACTCGGACTCGGGGTTGTCCCGCCCGCAGTCGGAGTCGGAGTCGGACTCGGAACCTGTGTCGGCAATGTCCCCGGTGCCGGAGTCGGACTCGGAGTTGTTCCCGGCGACGCAGTTGGACTCGGAGTTGTCCCCGGTGATGGTGATGGACTCGGACTCGGTGCCGGAGTTGGAGTCGTCGCGGCCGGAGTTGGAGTCGTCGCGGCCGGAGTCGGAGTCGTCGCGGCCGGAGTTGGAGTT
>NZ_JAUBRK010000005.1:44516-189170 GCF_036701825.1 Microcoleus sp. MOSTC5
GTCCCCGTCGGTGTCGGAGAAGGTGTTGTCCCCGTCGGTGTCGGAGAAGGTGTTGTCCCCGTCGGTGTCGGAGAAGGTGTTGTCCCCGTCGGTGTCGGAGAAGGAGTTGTCCCTGTCGGTGTTGGAGAAGCACTTGTCCCCGTCGTCGGTGTTGGAGAAGCACTTGTCCCCTGAATGGTGAAAGGATTGTCGTCTACGCGCGGTAATTGATCTGTAGTGAACCTAGATTCATCTAGCGAGTTCGATCGAACATCAATCAACACCGCCAAAAATTCCCCAGTTCGCCTGTCCCTAATAATCGTGTTGCTAGAATTCGAGCCTTGGCCCTGGAAAATTTCTAACTCTGTAAAGTTCAGACCTCCAGCCAGACCGATCGAATCTCCCGGATTAAAATCTCTAATTACATCGGCATCGCCGATTTCGCGACCGCCAGTAGTCAGAAACCCGTTGCCAGCAGGCGACGTGCCCACCCTACCGAGAACAAAGATATCCGATCCGTCGCCTCCTGTCAGAGTATCCGATCCGCGATCGCCCGAAAGAATATCATCCCCAGCATCTCCAGACAGAGAATCATTCCCGTCGCCCCCGAAGACCAGGTCATCACCCTCGCCGCCGTCACCAGTATCGTTACCAACACCGCCGGTGATGACATCCCCGCCCTCCTGGCCCAACAAAATATCATTGCCCCCAGCGCCGATCAGGCAGTCGTTACCCGTGTCGCCAAAAACAGTGTCACTGCCCTTGTCGCCAAAAATCAGGTCGTCCTCGCCACCACCGCGCAGACAGTCATTGCCTTTACCGCCGTACAGCGAGTCGTTGCCTTCAGAACCGAAGACAATATCGTTGCCCTGGTCGCCAAAACCTACGTCATCGCCCTGGTCGCCAGAAACCAAGTCATCGCCTTTACCACCCCGCGCCGTGTCATTGCCGCGCCCGCCCTCAACGATATCTTTACCAGCGCCGCCGTTGAGAGAATCGTTACCGTCTTCGCCCCTAAGTACATCGTCTCCGTCCCGACTCAGAAGCGTGTCGTCGCCGCCACCCCCGGAAATCGTGTCATTGAACAAGCTGCCGATTAAATAATTATTCCCATCATTTCCCACAACTAAGCCATCGACAAAAACTGGCTCTGGGGGAGGCGTGGGAACTGTCGGAGTTGGCCGGGGTACCGGGGTGATCGAAATGTCCGGGCCCGTCCCGGTCATCGTCGTCGAAGTCCCGGTCATCGTCGTCGAAGTCCCCGTCCCGGTCATCGTCGTCGAAGTCCCGGTCATCGTTGTCGAAGTCCCCGTCCCGGTCATCGTCGTCGAAGTCCCGGTCATCGTTGTCGAAGTCCCCGTCCCGGTCATCGTCGTCGAAGTCCCGGTCATCGTTGTCGAAGTCCCAGTCATCGTCGGGTCCGTCCCCGTCATCGGGTCCGGTTGCGTGCCGATGATATCCAAAATATCCCCGTTCTCATTCACTAACACGAACGGTGGCTGCCCTTCGAGAAAAGCTGCTGGTACTGCACTTGGCATTGTTCCGACTCCTTGCGACGCTACTCAAAAACTACTAAATAAACTTAAAGTCAGATGCAGTAATGACGGTGCTGAGGGCTCCCGGCACTGTAGGAATAGAATTCAAAACTCCCAAATCGAAAGCTGGGAGACTGTCATCTGCCACATTCGGGTCGAAGCCGAGAACGTACTTGTTAAAAGTATTGTTCAGGTACACGAAGAAAGCTCCCGCTTGGCTCGAACCGTTTTGATTCTTCAACACTGCATTTATTGCTTGAGCGTTGTCAAATTTAGATTCAAACAAAATGACTGATTGCTTGCTAATGTTGTCGCCGCTAGACCCGATATTCCTGACGATAAAACTGGTGAAATCGAGAGTAGTTCCTGAGTTGGTTAAACCTGCGAAATTTGACGACCTGAACAAGAATCTGTCGGTCTCGCTGCCGTTAGCGTTAAAGTCAGCAATCACGTCCACGCCTTCGCTGGGAGTTTCGTAGTAGAAGAAATCATTGCCAGCATCGCCCGTGAGCAAGTCAGAACCGGCACCGCCACCCAAAATGTCATTGCCTGCACCGCCGGAAAGCGAGTCGTTGTCATCGCCGCCCAACACCAAGTCATTGCCGAAGGCGCCGCTGAGACAGTCGCTGCCGGCACCGCCGTCGAGAGTGTCGTCGCCCGCTTGGCCGTCGAGGGAGTCGGTGCCGGCCTCGCCCAACACGTAGTCATTGCCCGAACCTCCGAGTCCCGTGTCGTTGCCTCCTCCACCCAAAATCGTGTCATCGTTGTCGCCGCCGGATATGGAATCGTTATTGAGACCGCCGTCGAGCAAGTTTCTGCCCAGTCCGCCGTCGAGGATGTCGTCGCCTGCACCGCCGTCGAGGGAGTCGTCGCCTATGCCACCAAGTAAGGTGTCGGTGCCGAGTCCTCCAAGTATCGAGTCGTCAGCGGATTCTCCCAATATCGAGTCATTGCCTGTTCCGCCGTCAATGGTGTCGTTGTTGTCACCGCCCAAGAGGTTGTCATTGTCATTGCCGCCGAACATCAGGTCGTTGCCCAGTCCGCCGATCAGCGAGTCTATGCCGTCTTGGCCGTCGAGGGTGTCGTTGCCGAGTCCGCCGTCGAGGGAGTCATTGCCGATCGCACCTACCACCGAGTCGTTTCCTGCTTCACCGAATTCGAGGTCGTTGCCGCCACTGCCGTCGATGATGTCGTTGCCGTCGCCCCCAGAGAGGGTATCGTCGCCGGCCCCGCCGAGGATGAAGTCGCTGAGGTTGCTGCCTGTAAATGTGCTTGCCGGGAGTGCGCTGCGATCGACAATATTATCTACAACCGTGATGCTGAAGGATATCGGCTCGAGAGTTGCAGATCCGTCGGAGGCTGTAAACGTGAAACTGTCGCTGCCACCTGTCGCCAGCAAGTTGTATTTGACGATGTTGTTGTTGATATCGTCTTGCGTGAATTTGCCGCCGACGTTGAGAAAGGTGGTACCCCTTTGGACAAAACCTCTGGTAGCGTCGGGGGCTTTGGTAATCGTGTAAAAGATTTCCGACGGCGTGTTGTCGGGATCGGTGACTAACAAATCCGCAGCGGTGATTGTCTGGGTAGGATTACTTTTGGCAACCACCACACCGTCGTTAATTACTAGCTGCGGCGGGCTGCTGACGCGGATGGTTGCTACCGCCTGACTTGTGCCGCCGTTACCGTCTGAGATCGAGTAGCTGAAGCTGTCAGTACCCGAGAAGCCCGGATTCGGGGTGTATTTGAATACGCCGCCGCCCACGGGAACCAGGCTCCCTTTGCTTGCTGGAGCAAAAGTGGTGACAGTCAGAGCGCTTTGTTCCGCGTCAGTGTCGTTCAACAGAACGTTGAGAGTGAGTTGTTGACCCGCAACCGTGGTGAAGTTGTCGTTAACTGCTTTTGGAGGTTGGTTAAGGATGGGCGTCGGACTTGCTGTCGGCGTCGGGAACGTCGGCGTCGGGAACGTCGGCGTCGGATTTGCTGTCGGCGTCGGGAACGTCGGCACCGGACCGTCTGTCGGCGTCGGTGTCGGACTTGCTGTCGGCGTCGGCGTCGGACTTGCTGTCGGCGTCGGCGTCGGACTTGCTGTCGGCGTCGGCGTCGGCGTCGGAGTGTCTGTCGGCGTCGGCAGGGGGAGCGGAGTTGCGCTGCCGGGAACTGTGGGGGCAATTACAAATGAGCTTCGCCCTAGGGTTCTGCTGTCTACTCCGGGCAATACTGCTAAGAAGTCGCCGCTGACGCCGTTGCGAATAATCGTACTGCCGGCTTTCGTCTCGGTGCTTTGGAAGATTACCAAATCTTCAAACTTGAGGTCGCCACTTAACCCGATCGCATCTTCGCCTTGGCGAAAGTCTGTGAAAATGTCGGCATCAGCGAGATCTGGGCCGCCTGTGGTGAGAAATGCCGGGTTAGTGCCGTTGCTGCTGCCACTGGGGGAACTGAATGCACCGATGACGAAAACATCTCTGCCTTCGCCTCCTGCCACTACGTCTTTGCCTGCTTCGCCCCAAATAACGTCATTGCCCGCACCGCCGTCCACGATGTCGTCGCCGTCGCCGCCGAATACGATGTCGTCCCCGTCGCCGCTAAAAAATGTGTCCCCGCCGGCGTTTCCGTATAGCCAGTCGCCTCCTTCGTTGCCAAATAGCAAGTCTTCGCCGTCGCCGCCGAAGAGCGAGTCGTTACCTTGGTCGCCCCAAACGATGTCGTCGCCTCGATCGCCCAAAAAGCTATCGTCGCCAGCACCGCCGCGCAAGCTGTCGCTGCCTTTGCCGCCGTAAGCCGTGTCTCTGCCTTCGCCTCCGATTACCGTGTCGTTGCCGTCATTGCCGTACAGCAGGTCAGGGTTATTTCCGCCGTCGAGGGAGTCGTTGCCTTTGCCTCCGTACAGGGTATCGAGTCCTGAACCGCCGTCTAGAACGTCGTTGCCAGTCGCGCCAAACAGCACGTCGTCATCGTCGCCCCCGAATACTAAATCGTCGCCGTCTGCTCCTTGAAGGTTGTCGTTGCCTTGCAGCCCGGAAATCACGTCGGGCCCGGGACTGCCAACTAAGGAGTCGTTGGTTTCTCCGCCGCGGAGCACGCCGCCGATCGTTGAGGGTAGGGTACCTGTGCCTCCGCCCAATGTGTCGTCTATGCCGCCAAATGTGTCGTCCCCGGAGGGAGTTGGTGTTGGAGTCGGAGTTGGTGTTGGAGTCGGAGTCGGAGTTGGCTCTGGCGTCGGAGTTGGCTCTGGCGCCGGAGTTGGCTCTGTCACCGGAGTTGGGCCGATCGTTTCATCACCCCCGAGGTTGAATATCGGCTCACCTTCGAGAAATCCTACTGGATCGAGAAATCCTTGTGGTACTGCGCCTGGCATTATTTTGGCTCCTTTAAACGACGATCCCGATTAACTTTAAGAACTGATTAGTATCAGTTTGTTGCCACAAATCTGGCTTAAAATTGATTAATAATCCCGATCATTTCTAGCATACTAAATCAAAACTGCAACGGCTACAGATATTTTTTAAGCCGGGCATCTTTTGATCTCAAAATATTAATGATTGCACGTTTTGAGACCGATTTTGGGTAGACTTTAATATCGCCCCATTTCGATCGAAGGTAGAAGTCTGGCTTCAAGTCAGACCAGGGTATTTATTCAGAAGGAAAAAAAATTAAAATCTTCGTATTGATATTTTGTTCTTTCCTCCTGCCGAATGCCGAAGACATATGTGCCTCTTGCCTTCAGAAGCCGAATGCCAAATACATAAGAGCCGAATGCCTTAAGCTGACTGCTGACAAGAAACAGAGCTGTGAATGAGGGGCAGAAGGGGCCCGGTTTGTTCTTGTCCACTGACGGATAGTTCGCTGTGGCAAAGGTAAAGCAGGGAACAGCGACTTAACAAATCTAGCAGAATTCGCCGCAGTCGCTGTTGGTTGGCAGTCGTTTCCTCTTCGGTTTCCCAGGGACGCCCCTGTTGCGATCGCAAAAATAAGGGAGCGCCAAACAATGTCGCCGCACCCCCACTCAGCCACAGGGGCGAGCCGGCATCCAGCCAAAAGTGCCATTTGTGGGCGCGGCGGCTGCTGCGGTACTGGAAGATGTTGGCGAGGGTGACGGCTTGGGCTTCTGGGCCTTCTGAACGGACTGGAAATGGGTTGGCGGTGACGGTTCCTTGGCGCAACAACTGGATGAAGCGGGCGATCGTTTCTGAGTCGCCAGCGTTTGTTGGTTCTACGCGCTGCAGACGCCCCTGTATTTCCCAGTAGTGGCCGGCGGTTTCCATTAACTCGCGCAGGGCTGCTAGCCGATCGTAAGGGAGGTATCTGTCGTTCATGAGAAATTTCTGGATCGCTCGATCGAGCAGGGCAATTGGACTCGGCAACAGCCGCTCCTGCTGTTGCGACCGCTGTTGTTCGATCCACTCCACAATCTGCTCGTAGGCAAGAGCGGCTCGGTGTCCGAGTCTGTCCCACCGGGGAAAGGCTGTAATTGCCAGCAATTGAGGTCGATCGATATCTGGGCAAAAACAGTGATCGGCGATTAAACCTGCTCTCACTTGGTCGATCGATTTTTGATTTTGGATTTGAGATCTTTGATTGAACGTGGGGTTGGAATCTTCTGTTTCCAATGAACGGTGTTTCTGGCTGCCCAACACTACCAGCATTTCGGCTGCGCCGTCTCGATCGACTAAACGGCCGAGTCCGGGATAAACTAACGCTAACAAAGTGAGCAAAGCTCGAATCTCTGGCGTACTCGATAGGGGACGCTGATCGTTGAGAGAGGTGGCCGCGATCCGATCTCGGGCGAGAATTTCCGTTAAACTGTAACGCGCGATCGCATCCATCCCGGGAGCAATTACGGCGATTTCCTGCGGTTCCACGGCTTTTGACTTCACCGCATCCACGATGATTTCGGCGGTTTCTCGCAGCAATTGAGCTCGGGAAGTGGTTTGGAGCGATCGAACCGATCCGGGTAAACTCAAGCCTAAAGGATAAAAACCCTCAGAATTAACGGCTAAACTTACCGCTACATCCCCAATTTCTGGGGCTAAACCGGCTTTTGCGTCCAAATTTTCCACGCTTTGACAGCGGTTTTCGAGTCGGGCTAGGTATTCCGTGTCAGCCCCCAAGCCCAAACGCACTCCTCCATCCCGATTGTAGGAGAACGCCCCCGCCGCACCTTGGTCGAGCATTCGATCGAACAAATGGCCGCTAATCGCCGGATAATCGTCAACATCGTCTGCGATCGCAGCTTGGTATCTAGAAGCCAAATGCTGCTGGTAAGTGGCATCCGGCAACAAATAGCGCCAGTAGAGTTCGCAAACAATCCCGTAAGTCAGCAGCCCCCGCGTCAAGCACCATTCCCGCCACCTTTCCAGCAACTCTCCCATGCTAGTCCACAGGTTGTTCGAGCCGCCGTCACCAGCAAATCCCTGTTCCAGAATGCTGGGAATCTCTTCTCTCGGCGTACCGCTGACAGCAGCAAGTTGTAATAAGTCTAGTGTTCGACGCACCATTCGGTTTGGGCTTACCCCTGTTTGTTGCAAAATGCCTTCGTCTAGTTCGCGACGCCAGAGTCTGGCGGCAAGTTCCAGTTCTGTTTCAGGTTGCAGCCGCAGGGGAAATTGAGCCCTCAAATCCAGGGACTGAACTAGCAGCGGCCAAAATAGCAATACCTCCTGCTCAAAAAAACCGAAGGGTGTTGTCGAGTGAAAGGTATATTTTCCTTGGGTAGCGACGGCGATGCGATCGGCCAATTCTAGCCGGTTGTCTCCGTTAGCTGCTAAGACTAAAATTGCTGGGGCAGTTTGTCCGGCCCGCCGCCGCCCGGAACGCCACCGGTCTGAAACTTTTGGTGGCACAGGCTTGACAGTTTGGCTCCAAATGCAGAACTGCTCGACTAAACGAGCGGTTTTGCCACTGCGGGCGGCTCCGACAATCCAAATTGAATCCGAGGCTTCGGTTCCGAGTTTATGTAAATTTGTTACCATACCGTGAATACTTTAATCACTAATGTCTACAGCCAACTAACCAGCTTTAGCTATGAATACTTCTCCCTGGAACAGGATTGTAAAATATCTCTACAGCGCTCACCAATGGTATCGAGAAACGCCTGACAGGGCCCTAGAACAGGCTTATGATGCTGCGTTAGCAATTAAGGCGATCGAAGACGAGCATTTTGGCGGCCAAAGAATCTCCCCTCGATCGGGAGATTACGGACACAGCACCCTGTCTTACTTTAAATCCGAACTGCAAAAATACCTCAAGGTCATCCAAACCCGAATGGTTGAGTTTAATGCTAGCCGTTCTTTTTTGGAACTGCCGGAGCGAGTTGGGGCAAAACCGAAGGCGGGGCAAAGCGCGGATCATTACCAGCACGGATTACACCTCGACAATAAAGATCGAGCCTCCCTTCTATTTGAGAAGCTAGAATTTATTGATGGAGTCATCGACAAGTACATTAATAATAGTAGATCGACGGCAATTGTCCCGGTTGCCACTTCCGTAAATCAGCAGGTTAAATCTACAAATAGCAGATCTCAACCTGACGGCAATAAAGGCTCAGCTAATTCAGTTCAAATTCACGATGGCGAGGTTGATACTAACTTTGAAGAGGTCAATCTCTTGCCTCGCTCGCTTTTGGGAACTTTGAATCGAATTACTAAAGAGTTAGACCCGGAATCTGAAAAAGAAGTAGTTAAAAATTTCCGAAATTCAAAAGTAAAAACAGTCATTTCTCTGAGATTTATTTTGCTTTTGATTTTAGTTCCGCTGTTGACGAATCAAATTTCCAAAAACTTTATAGTCGGGCCGGTAGTTGACCATTTTAGATCCCAGCAAAATGCACCAATATTCCTCAATGTTAACCTGGAAGAAGAAGCCTTGCAAGAACTAGAGAGATTTGAGCAGCACCTCAAATTTCAAAGGTTAATAGGCTTGGCTCCGTCGCTTTCTTTAGAAGAAACGGAAAAGAAGATTGCCGATAAAGCAGTTGAGCTAGCGGAGGAATACCGCTCTGAAAGTGGTGGGGCTATTAAAAATATTTTTGCCGATTTGATTTCCTGCATAGCCTTTGCCGCGATTATCGTCACTAACAAGAAAGAGATTGAGATTTTAAAGTCTTTCATGGATGATGTTATTTACGGTCTCAGCGACAGTGCTAAAGCTTTCGTAATTATTTTGTTTACGGATGTGTTTGTCGGATTCCACTCGCCTCACGGCTGGGAAGTAGTTCTCGAAGGTGTATCGAGGCATTTGGGGCTGCCAGAAAATAGGCAGTTCATATTTTTGTTCATTGCGACATTTCCAGTTATCTTGGATACGGTATTTAAGTATTGGATATTCCGCTATTTAAACCGGAGTTCGCCTTCGGCCGTTGCTACATACAAGAATATGAACGAATAATATCAAATACGGTAACATCGGAATTATACACTGCTTTGCTGTGCGTCCCGCTTGGCTGGGCCCTCTCAACAGCCAGTGGGAAGGTCGCACTGCTGCACTCCTAAAATTCTTATTTCGGTACGAAAAGAAACGATATAATCGGCTCATATCTAGTCGCATAAAATAAGCGTTATCACGTGTGTAGTGAGGACTAAATTTCTCAATATTTCATCAAAAATTTAGTCCTCACTACAGAGGTATTAGGGCTATGAGAAAGGACTATAATTTCTAATTCCTAGTTAGCAATTATAGTCCTAGACGCAAGAACTGGTTTGACGGGCAAATTATAACGGTAAGGCGCTCTTGAGCCCTGCGCCCTAAACATAGAGGTTCCGCGTAAGTCCTGCAATTAGCAATTAGCAATTAGCAATTGCCAATTAGCAATGACCTAATTCCAACGCTTCTTCCGCTGTCGCTGGTTCGCCACCGACTCCACCAGTCCCAGTCCGAGAAAATTACTCAGCAGCGACGCATTCCCGTAACTCAGGAAAGGCAGCGGAATGCCCGTAACTGGAGCCAAGCCAATGTTCATCCCAATATTTACGAACACTTGAAAAATCAACATTGACAGTACGCCGATCGCCAGCAAAGAACCAAAATTATCGTTAGCAGTTTGAGCGATCGTCACCAACCGGAAACAAATTATCCAAAACACCACCAGTACGCAAATGCAGCCAATAAAGCCCAATTCTTCGCCAATAGCTGAAAAGATAAAGTCCGTATGCTGTTCGGGAATAAAGTTAAGCTGAGTTTGCGTTCCGTGAAACAAACCCCTGCCTTTGAGTTCCCCAGCCCCAATAGCAATCCGAGATTGAATCAAGTGATATCCGCTGCCTAAAGGGTCTTTCTCGGGGTTTAAAAACCCTGTCAGACGCATTTTTTGATAATCCTTGAGCACATTCCAAAAAAGATGTCCGACGTGTCCCGAAACAACGTTCACCAGCACAGCACCGAAAGTCCCCAACCAGGGCCAAGGTAGCGATCGCCAAGCGATAATACCCGCAACAACTACCCAGGCTATCCAAATCGGTGTAGACAGGTTATTGAGAAGAACTGAGATTAGAGGAGAGAATAGCAATATTAGCCAGCCGGGATTGACATTACCCCAGTAAAACATCCCCATTGTGATCGCGCCGAACACCAAGGAAGTACCTAAATTTGGTTCGGCAAATATCAATCCCCAGGGTACAGCCATAATCGCCAGCATCCTCAACATATTAGCCACCGTGGGGACAGTCTTGTCGTGCAGGAGAGCTGCTAAAGTGACAATCATCCCTACTTTGGCAAATTCTGACGGTTGCAGGTAAAAGCCGCCGATGTTGATCCACCGCTGGGCACCGAGCCCTGTAGTACCGATAAACCGCACTGCGATCAGCGACAAATTGATTAATATGTAAATCGGCCATTTCCACTCAAGCAGTACTTGGTAGCGGCAGCGGGAAATGATGATGGCGAGGAACAAACCGACTGCCCCAGTTACCCAGTGTCGCCACCAGTCGATCAGCCCCTGGTTGATTTCGACGCTGCGGATCATGATTCCCCCGAAGATGGTGAGGCCTATGCAAGCGGCAAACAGCCAAGGGTCTGCTTCTTCCCAGGGTTTGAAGATGAATTTCCAGCGGTTTCTGACTTGTATTCTCTGCAACATGAGGATTTTAGATTTTAGATTTTAGATTTTAGATTATCGAGCGGATTTTCGGAAGTTGTGGATATAGTTCGGATTCCAGGTTTATGAAGTAGGGACACGGCAATGCGGTGTCCCTACGGCAGAGATAGAGCGATAAGCGGGTGTCCTTCATAAACGTGGAATCTGCTGTTTTTCGGATTCAGAGCCTGCACCGTACTGTAGAAGCGTCGGTGTCAGTATGTCACTTTATTCGGCCAGTTGTACGGAGGTTCCGGGCCGTCAGCAACGGGCTAGAGTGCGGGCGCACCAATCTTGTAGGGTGCCCACTGCACACCTTACCCGGATTTAGCCTGATCGATCCGCAAGTCCGAGAATCGTCAAGCCGGTTCGTAAAGGTATTCAAAACCGTTACCGTCAGGGTCTCTGCCGTAAAAAGATGCTGTACCATCGCGGTGTTCGTGAATGTGGGTGACTGAAACACCATCGGCTTTGAGTTGTTGGTAGGCGGATTCCATTTCGGTACGATCGTCAAATACAAACCCAAAATGCGGGCCTGCTTGGCTGTAACTCGGACTCAACAGCGCCAATCCGTCCTCTCCTGCTTTTAAATAAGCCCAGTCTGCATCTTTCCAGACTAACTCCATGCCCAAGTTTAGGTAGAACTCAGCAGACTTCTCTATATCTTGCACGCAGACGGCTACGTGTCCCAATCGTTTTAGTTTCATGTCAACAAAATTTCTGGTTGTTCTTTCGTTTATTGTATCTATTTTCTGATTTTTTACTCGATTAAGTAGGTATTTTTTATATTTTTTTAGTCGCGGCTAACTGTACTTTTTCTACTTGTTTGCTGGCGTCCATTTCGCTGAACAGTTGAATGGCGCGGTCAAAATTTTCTTGGGTTTTCTTGATGTTACCAAGTTTTTGTTCTGTCAGTGCTAGTTGATAGCAAGCTTCGGCTCGGTCTAATTTAGCGCTGGCTCGATCGAGTATTTCTATTGCTTCTGCATGGTGCAGCAGGGCTTGGTCAAATTCTCCCCGTTCTCGGTACAGCGCGGCTGTACCGCTGAGAGCTTTGGCTTTGATGGTGCTGTACTGGTTTTGGTCGGCGGTCGCGATCGCTTGGCGGTACAAGCTCAAAGCTTTCTCTGTGTCTCCCAGGTTTTGATAGGTGGCGGCGAGAAAAACTAACTTGTATCCCGTACCCACCAACTGACTCTCTTCCCGATCGGTATAAAGTTTTTCGGCGAGCTCTTCCGCCTCTTTTTTGGCTCCGATACATGAGTTGAGGAAAGCTAAGCCGACATCGATCGAATAGCTGTTAATCCCGATTTCGTCCCGCGAAGTTTTCAGCTTGACAAATATCTCCATAGCTGATTCTAATTCCCGCATTTCTATTTGACAAAAACCTATATTAATTGCAGCGTTAACTTTCCAAAATTCCAGATTAGCTTGTTTGCCGTTTTCCGGCTCGCTACTTTTCGCTATAATTTGCAAAGATTTAGTTGCTTTTATTTCCGATATTTGGTGGCATTCTATGGCTTGATTAATCTCCCCTAAGATCCGGTAACAAACGCCTAAAATACTGTAAAGACCGCTCAAATAATAATCAGAAGTCACATTGTTGACTATGCGAGTAGTTGCTGAAATTATTGGCTGCAAGAAACCTAATGTGTAGAGTGCTCGACCGAGCTTGTAATCTTTGGCAAACTGGATATTGATTTTTTTGAGGATGACGCTCGCGGCCTGCTCGAAACAGCTAATTGCCACATAATGATAGTAAGCTTCAAAAGCTTTCAACGCATCTTCTACAGTCTCAATAATCTCTACGCTCTCGGTCCAGAACTCGGCTGCTTTGCGGTTGGCAGTCTCCCAGTCTCCGGGCGAGAGGCGATCGACCGCTTCTTCCCGAATTGCTGGATGCAGCCAGTATTCGCCCTTCTGAGACTCGACTAGCGATCGGTGCAACAGCGATTTAATGATTTGTCGGCGTCCGGTTTCGGGCACGTCCCACAGCAAACACAAAAGTCCGTCAGTAGGGACTGTCGGCACGTCTTGATAGCGGTAACAGCCCAAGCGACAGAGGAGTTGATAGGCTTCCAAATCGAGTTCTTGCAGGCGGTTAAACTGACTGGTAACTAAATTTTTTAAGTCAGTTTCAACGAGCGGATGGTCGCTGTTTTCCAGCCAGTAAGCCGCCATATCTCCGTCAAAATCTTCTCGCATTGTGCCCCAAAGGATCCCCATTGCTTTGGCATTACCGCCGTAAACTTTGTGCATTTCCTTGAGGGCGACAGGATCTATCTTAATATTGCGATCGCTAAAAAATTGCTGCCAAACTTCCACCTCTAATCCCGGAAGCAGGTAGTGTTCGACGGTTACGTCTGAATCGCAAAGCCGATCGCGACTGGTAATCAGCGTTACCGACTGCACCTCCGCGTCAGCCAAAACTCGCAACAGTTCCACGTAAAGCCGGTGCGGTTCAATAAACTTACCTTGTCCGTCGAGTGCGGCTTCCAAATTGTCAATCAATACGCCGACTTTGTGAGTCTGAAGCTGCCGCTTCAGCCGCCCCAGGGTGACGCCAAAGTCGGGCCCTGGTTCTTCCTGAAAGTCTTGCTTGAGCCATTCTTCGATCGCGCTTTCCAAGGCTGTGATGTTCTCTGTCTCTTTTGCCATCAACAATTCAATTACCCGATCGAACCCTTGAGATTTGAGATACTGTCTGGCCAAAGTCGTTTTGCCCATACCGCCGGCACTTTGGATGACAATCACTTTAGCTCCTTGGGCGACAAGAGTATTGAGATCTTCGATCGCCCCGAACCGGCCCAAAAAATTCGGGTTTTCCATATCCAACTCCGAATCAAGTCCGAGAGATACTTGGGCCGGAACAATTTGTCCCGACTGCGGTTCGAGTTTCGAGTAGCTGCGCCAATACCGCTCTACAACCGCTTGAAGGTTGTCTCTTTTAATTTTTTCGCCTTCTCCAAACAGCGCTGAAAGTCGCTTCCACAAATTAGAGGCAGCATCCTTAACAGTCCCTACTCCATACCCTTCACTATCTGCAACCTGTTGGTACGTCCTGCCTTGCACCCCTTGCCAAGCTTCGCGAAAGATCGCGCTGTCAAGGTTGTCGAGAGTTTTCAGGTTTCGAGCCACAAGTAACGAGTTTGTAAAATCCAGTGCACGATCGGCTTTCATTTAGTCACCAGGTTTAGCGTTACCCATCTGACACAACTTTAACAGACTTTTTCCGACTCGCTTACACCCTCAAACAGTGGACTTGTATAGACTTTTACCGACTGACACGGCCGAGGTTGGCGGGGGATACTGTTGAGTGTGGAGGGGAAGTTGACGGACAAGCTTCTAACTTACACACCGATCGAGTCGAGTTTATATTTAGGAGCAAGCAACTATGTCTATTAACGATCTTGAAACAGCGATCGTGGATGAAGAAATTCGACCTAATGAGCCCGGTCGCGTTCGTTTCCAAAACAGTTGGTGGCCGGCTAAGTGCGATCGAGACATGACTTTTGAACCCGGTGAGGTGGTTCGCGTCGTGGGAATTGACAATATTACTTTGATAGTTGCAGCGTCGTTTGTCATCAATTCTGAAAGTTAAGGCAAATCTACAATCGGGAGCAAGCAATCATGAATTTTGACAATTCCGAAAAAGCGATCGTGGATGAAGAAATTCGACCTCACGAGTGCGGTCGTGTTCGTTTCCAAAACAGTTGGTGGCCGGCGAAGTGCGATCGAGATCTGACTTTTGAACCCGGTGACGAGGTTCGCGTAGTCGGAATTGACAATATTACTTTAATAGTTGAAGCGTCGTTATAAATCAATGGTTTAGGGACTCGGACTATCAGTTTTTAGCATCTCAAAATTACGAAAAATCAGCAATTAGGAGCAAACAATGATGACTGTCAGCTATTTAGAAAAAGCGATTGTAGAAGAAGAAATTAGGCCTAATAAATGCGGTCTCGTCCGCTTCCAAAGCAGTTGGTGGCCCGCTAAGTGCGATCGACAAATAACTTTGAAACCCGGTGATGTGGTTCGCGTCGTGGGACTTGACAACATTACTCTGATAGTTAAAGCGTAGTTGGGAATTAAGGAGTTAGCGAGTCAAGCTATAAGTTTATCGCATCTCAAAGTTGCGGCAAACTTGGAATTAGGAGCCAAAAATCATGACTGTCAGGCATTTGGAAAAAGCGATCGTAGTAGAATAAATTCGGCCTGACAAATTCGGCTTCGTCGCATTCCACAGCAGTTGATGGTCTGCTCCAGTGCGATAAAGGCATAACTTTTAAACCGGGGGATCTGGTTTATATGGAGGAAATTGACAAGATTACCTTGCTGCTGGAGGGTATGGCTTGAAATGTCGGAATTTGCGATCGCGCCGACAAACTGAGCTTTCTTTAAACCCTGTCGGTTTAAGTCAGCAGCAGTAAAAGCATCTCTAGTAAAAACCGCCAGACATTTCTCGGAGCAAAGCAACTGCCACAAGATTAAACCCAAATCGACTCGCCCCTGGTAATAACTAGAACGATCCGACAGAAAAATTATATAGGGGCGCGATGTTGATAGATTGATCGCCCGATCGACAAGAGTCCCAGTCGCCACCAAATCGCAGTGGCGGGAATGCGTCCAAACAGCCTGCAATTGCTGCCAAGTCAAAGCAATTAACCGGGTTCCAACATCTTTGGCGAAAAACAGGGGATTCATGTAAAAAACGCCGCCTGACGGCATTTGACTGGTAGGCCCAATAATTGGCACAGGGTCGATCGGCTGTAAGCAGCCCCGTCACTGAAAACCGGCATCGCCGAAACATCAACATCCGCGCCAGATGCTCTCAAAGCTTTGAGAATTTGACAGTTAATTGCGTCTTCCCCGTGGCCGTTGCTGAGGAAAAGCACCCCCTTCGATTTCATATAATTAGGATACAATCAGAATCAGTGCCGAGCTTTTTTTAAAGACAGCCGTGCGATAGCTACACTCGGGCCGGCTAACTTTTTGTTACTCTAATTTAAATACCTTGTGGAAGTGAAACAGCGTGAATATTGAAATTGGGCGGGGCAAAAGTGCTCGCCGAGCTTACGGCATAGATGAAATCGCGCTCGTACCAGGACAGCGCACCCTCGATCCGAGTTTGGCAGATACCAAGTGGCAGATTGGCGGGATCGATCGAGAAATCCCGATCATCGCCAGCGCAATGGATGGAGTAGTCGATGTCCGCATGGCGATTTTGCTGTCGGAATTGGGAGCAATGGGCGTGCTCAACCTAGAAGGGATTCAAACCCGCTATGCCGACCCCCAGCCAATATTAGAGCGCATCGCCAGTGTCGGGAACCACGAATTTGTTTCCCTGATGCAGCAACTCTATGCCGAACCCATCAAGCCAGAATTAATCGACCTGAGAATTAAAGAAATTAAAGCTGGAGGAGGGATTGCCGCTGTCAGCGGTACACCGGCCGGCGCGAGCAAATACGGCCGGACGGTTGCTGAATCTGGAGCCGATATATTTTTTGTGCAAGCCACTGTAGTCTCGACAGCTTTCCTTTCCCCTGAAGAGATCTCATCTTTAGATTTGACTCAATTCTGTCAAGAGATGCCGATACCAGTAATTTTGGGCAACTGCGTGACCTACGAAGTCGCTCTGAATTTGATGAAAACTGGCGCTGCGGGCATTCTCGTGGGCATCGGGCCGGGGGCTGCTTGCACGTCTAGGGGCGTATTGGGTGTCGGCGTTCCCCAAGCCACAGCGGTAGCAGACTGCGCCGCAGCACGGGACGACTACTATCGCGAAACTGGCAAATACGTGTCGGTGATTGCTGACGGCGGTTTAATTACCGGCGGCGATATCTGCAAGTGCATTGCCTGCGGCGCTGATGGAGTGATGATTGGTTCGCCCTTTGCCAGGGCCGCCGAAGCTCCCGGCCGCGGCTTTCACTGGGGGATGGCGACTCCCAGCCCGGTTTTGCCGCGCGGCACTCGCATTCGCGTCGGGACTACGGGTACTGTGGAGCAAATTTTGCGCGGGCCTGCGCTGCTAGATGACGGTACGCACAACTTGCTCGGAGCTCTGAAAACTAGCATGGGCACCTTGGGCGCTAAGGATCTTAAGGAGATGCAGCAAGTGGAAGTGGTAATTGCTCCTTCTCTGCTGACTGAGGGTAAAGTCTATCAAAAAGCTCAGCAGTTGGGCATGGGTAAGTAGATTTACCGATCAAATACCAGCGTACCTTGACAAAATTTGTTCAAGAGTCTCGAAATTTACAGAATGTTGTGGAATTATCCAGAAGGAGATGTCACAATATAAGAAGCGGAGACGAATGTTTCCGTTCACTCCTCACACCACACTCCGCCCGGACTACTGTTCGGGCGGTTCCTTTTTTGCGGGAAATCTTCGCTCTTGCCTACTAGGTACAGAGCTGAGGCTCTTAGCTCCGGAGAGTGGGAGAGTGGGAAAGTGAGGGAGAGGGAGAGGAGGAGAGTGGGAGAGTGGCAGAGGAGAAGAGTGGCCCAGGAGGAGAGTGGGAGAATTTTATTCTACATAAGTGCCTTCTGCCTTCGCAAACATAAGCGCCTTGAACATAAGTGCCTTGTTCCTTCAGAAACCTTGTGCCTTCTTCCTTCTACCCTCTACCCTCTTCCTTCTACCCTCTTCCTTCTTCTCTTCTTCCTTCTACCCTCTTCCTTCTTCCTTCTTCCTTCTTCATTCTTCTTCATAAGCTTTCTGTTAAAATCGTTGACGCAAGTGGTTACATTTTTTGCTAGACTTGTTATCCGAGAAATAGTATTTACAAGGATGGCTAGGGATGTCAGCAGCCGCGCAAGTAACCGACTCTACCTTTAAGCAGGAAGTGCTCGATAGCGAAGTTCCAGTTCTAGTGGATTTTTGGGCTCCCTGGTGCGGGCCCTGTCGGATGGTGGCACCCGTCGTAGACGAAATTGCCCAGCAATATGAAGGGCAGGTCAAGGTAGTAAAAGTTAATACCGACGAGAATCCTAACGTGGCCAGCCAATACGGTATCCGCAGCATTCCGACGCTGATGATATTTAAGGGCGGTCAACGGGTGGACATGGTCGTTGGGGCAGTTCCGAAAACTACTCTGGCAAACACTCTGGAAAAGTACATTTAACTCAACTGCGAGCGGTGCGCGTTGTTCTTTCTTTTTGGGCCGCGAAAGCTAACTCGCTTCAGAACCGGGGCAAAGCTACTGGAAAAGTTATTAGTTGCCAGCAGGGCAATTTGCTGGTGGCTATTGGCTTCTAAATTTGGCTTGCCCCTTAATTTTTATTAGCGACAAATTGTTACCGTTTCGGAAAAATTCATGATTCCTTCTGGGTCTGGTCAAGGTCTTGAGTCCCTCCAAGCTGAATTGATCGATTTGATCGATCGCTTCCCAATGTTGAAGCACTCAGAGTGGATCGAACGATCGCTCTCTACTATAGTGCAAATGGCCGGAGAGGAGATCGATCGCCTAGACTGGAAAATTATCTCGTCGTCTCTGCGAGATATGGAAAAGGCTTTTGAGATGTTTTATCCTTACCGCCACGTTCGCAAAATTGTGATTTTTGGTTCGGCGAGGGTGTCGCCGCAATCTGCAGAGTATTTGATGGCCAGAGACTTTGGGCGCGCCATCGCCCAGCAGGGGTTTATGGTGATTACTGGCGGCGGCGGGGGAATTATGCAGGCGGGGAACGAGGGGGCGACGGCTGAACGTTCTTTTGGGCTGAACATTCAGTTACCTTTCGAGCAGAGTTCTAATCCTTTCATTGCCGGCGATCCCAAATTGCTCAAATTTAAATATTTTTTCACTCGCAAGTTATTTTTTCTCCGGGAGAGCGATGCTTTAGCTCTGTTTCCGGGCGGTTTCGGCACTCTGGACGAGGCTTTTGAGTGTCTGACTTTGACTCAAACTGGCAAGTTCGGGCCGGCTCCTGTGGTACTGATCGATCGACCCGGAGGAGATTATTGGCACGATTGGAATTATTTTGTGCAAAAACAATTGCGCGGCCGGGGTTTGATTTCAGCCGACGATCGCAGCCTGTATACAATTACTGACGATGTAAATGTCGCTTGCGAAGCGATCGGTAGTTTTTATCTGGTTTATCACTCTTGCCGCTACGTGCGCGAAAAACTGGTAATTCGCTTGAAAACAGAGCTTTCTGAGGAGAATGTCGATCGGCTAAATGCTGATTTTAGCGATATTGTTGTCACCGGAAAAATTGAAAAAAGTCAAGCTTTGGAACCGGAAATAGGAGATGCAACTTTCGATCTGCCGCGCCTGACTTTGCATTTCAACCAGCGGGATTTGGGGCGACTTTATCAGCTAATTGCTGCTATAAATCAAATGGGTGCAGCTTCGCCGGAAGCGACGCATCCAGAAAAAAAGTAGTTATTAGTCATCAGTCCTCAGTAATTTTTGATATTGGTGAGGTCGGAGAGAAGTTTGAAAACTTTTGTTTTGACAAAATCGATTAAGATAAATATTTGTACAAAGTTAAGAAAAAAGCGGGCAATAGCCAAAGAAAATCTTGTCAATATCTTGATGAAATTATTTGGGAAAAACCAGCAAAATGCTAGACCTGCTGCTAATTAGCGCTTTGGGGTTTCTCGGCAGTTTCGGTCACTGCGCGGGGATGTGCGGCCCGCTGGCAATGGCGTTTTCGCTCTCTAGTGCCGGCAAGGATAAATTAGCTACTTTGCGCTTTCACCTACTGCTGAATTTGGGGAGAATTGCTGCTTACGCTTTCGTTGGTGCTGGAATTGGCGGACTGGGTTCGGTGTTAATTGCAGGCGGACTGTTGGCAGGTACGGGTAGCGAATTGCGGCGGGCGATCGCAATTCTCACGGGCACGATGCTGATTTGGTTCGGAGTAGTGCAAATTAAACCGGGTTTGCTGCCCGGATTGCCGCTGCTGCACCCAATGTCGCACGATCGAGTCGGACAAGCAATGAACAAGCTTTCGGCACAAAAAAACTGGTGGGTGCCGATTGCTTTGGGTTTGCTTTGGGGTTTGATTCCCTGCGGTTTCCTCTACGCGGCGCAGATTAAGGCGGCGGAAACGGGAAACCCGGTTTTGGGTGCGGCGACGATGCTGGCCTTCGGACTCGGCACGCTGCCAACTATGCTGGGAGTGGGTTTTTTTGCTGGCAGATTGAGCGCTAACAGGCGGAGTCAACTGTTTCGTGCGGGTGGTTGGGTGACAGTGGCGATCGGGATTCTTACCTTGCTGCGAACCGATGAAATGGTAGATTTTACGGGCCACGCAGCGCTGCTGTGCTTGATGCTAGCACTGTTGGCGCGTCCGGTTAGCAAGTTTTTGCCGCAACTGTTGCGCTATCGCCGCGCCTTAGGTGTGGGCGCGTTTGTCCTAGCTGTCGCCCACACGTTTCATATGCTGGATCATACGCTGCGATGGAATTTTGATGCTGTGTCTTTCATGTTGCCGCAGCATCAGTTGGGAATGGCGGCTGGGATGCTGTCGCTGCTGTTGATGTTGCCGGCGGCAGTTACAAGTGTCGCTCGCATTCAAAATTTTTTAGGCAAGCTGTGGCGAATGCTTCACCTGTTAAGCGTTCCAGCTTTCTTGCTGTGCGCTGTACACGCGGCACTCATCGGTTCCCACTATCTCGGCGGCTTTGAATCTACGGCGGTTAATAACTTGCGGGCGCTGCTTTTGGGAATAATTGCCCTGGGCGTCTTGCTAGTGCGATCGCGCTTGTTTTGGTCTCTTTTATCATTGGAGAAGTTCTATGTTTCGCCTGTCAAACACAAGTAAAAGTTTGGGATTGTTAGTTTTTTTGGGATTGCTAATTGAAGCAGCAATTCCCAATGCACCGCAGTTAAACTCGATTTCCGTTTTGGCACACGAAGTCGAAGTATCGGGAGATGTAGCCGCTACTTTTCACCTAGAACCAAACCACAACCCCCGCGCCGGACAGCCTGCGAGAGTCTGGTTTGCGCTAACTCGCAGGGGCGGTCAAATTATCCCACTAGAGCAGTGTAATTGCAAATTAGCGGTTTATCTGAAAGAGCGCAAAGAAGGGGATAAGCCACTGATGCAGCCGCCTTTAAAAGCCGTATCTGCGGAGAAATATCAAGGAATGCCAGGAGCAGATATCGTATTTCCGAAGGTTGGTATTTACGAACTTGAATTGAGCGGAACAGCCAAAAATAAAGCTACTTTTAAACCGTTTAAACTGAGTTACAGTGTCACGGTTAGGTAATACCATTGTAGATTTTATATCTTAATGACTGATCGAGAGATTTTTTGTTAATTAATTGCAGAGATTACAAAGGACAGGAAAGAAGAGGAAGATTGAGAGCAAGTTTTTTATTTTAAGTTGATTTTGGCACAAGGTCGATAATTTCGTTAAATTACTATTATAGCAAGTGCCACGACGGTTATGACGTGCTTAATAGCTGAAACCCTCAATTTAATTGCCCTTTCCCTCGGAATTCTTTCCTCTTCCTTCTTCCTCCTTACTTCAAATAGCAAATCTTAATTTTTAATAAAGATAATTGCGTTAATTCTGCACTAAGTAAATTTTTGGGTTACATTATCAATGTCAATTCTGGAATTTTTGCAAGCTAACCTCTCTTGAACTGACAAAGGATATAACAATGGATATCTTATCTAACACCGTGGCGCTATCGCGGATGCAATTTGCGCTAACCGCCATATTCCATATGCTGTGGCCAGTTCTGACTACGGGAATGGGGATTTATCTGGTAATTGTTGAAGGAATGTGGCTGAAAACTCGCAATCCCGACTACTACCATCACGCTCGTTTTTGGTCTAAACTTTACGTCCTTAACTTCGGAATAGGAGTAGCTTCTGGAATTCCAATGGAATTTCAATTCGGCACAAATTGGGCACCATTTTCTGAAGCTGTTGGTGACTTTTTTGGCAGCATTTTAGGCTTTGAAGCTTCAATGGCATTTATGTTAGAAGCCGGCTTTTTAGGAATTATGCTGTTTGGTTGGGAGCGCGTTCACCCGATCGTCCATTATTTCGCTACAATCATGGTAGCCTTCGGCGCTAACCTATCAACCGTCTGGATTTTAGTCGCTAACTCTTGGCTGCAAACTCCTGCAGGCGGAGAAATGGTCAATGGCAAGTTTATTGTCAGCGATTACTTTCAAGCAATTATGAACCCGTTCGCATTAAACAGCATTCTCCATATGTTTTTTGCGACGTTAGAAACTTCGCTGTTTGTCATTGGGGGTATTAGTGCTTGGTACATTCTCAATAAGCGCAACCAAGCCTTTTTTTCCAAGTCTTTAAAAATTGCCATAGCGACAGCAATCGCCGTTGCACCTTTGCAGATATACATCGGACATTTGAGTGCCGAACAAGTTTATCACTATCAACCCACTAAATTAGCAGCAATCGAAGCTAAGTGGGAAACTTCACCAGCGGGAGAGTCAGCAGATTGGACTTTGCTAGCTTTGCCTAATGAAAAAGCCCAAAAAAATGACTGGGAAATTAGCATTCCTAATGGCTTAGGATACATTCTGGAATTCAAACAAAAACTCTCCGAACCCGTACTCGGATTGAAGGAATGGAAACCAGAAGATAGACCCAGAATGGTGGGTTTAATCTACTATTGTTTCCGCATCATGTCCGGCATTGGATTCTTTTTTGTAGGATTGATGCTGTTCAGTATAATTCAGTGGATGCGGGGCAAACTTGCTGCTGAAAATATTAGCAGTCAACCTTGGCTGATGCGCGCTTGGGTATTAGCTGCTCCCCTGGGATATATTGCTGTAGAATCGGGTTGGATTGTCCGCTGTGTCGGCAGACAACCTTGGGCTTTATACGGGCAAATTCGTACTGCTGACGCGGTGTCAAACATCCCCGCCAGCAATGTTTTAACTTCTCTCAGTTTCTTTGCAGTTATTTACAGCTTTTTGTTTGTTTGTGCCTTGTATTTTGGCAGCAGAATTATCCGCCAAGGGCCTAATTTAACTCTGCCAGTACCGGGATTAGACAATGAACCCGTAATCGAAAGTCAACCCGGAGAACACATTCCCGATCAACGTCCCGTAGAAGCACAACAATAGGAGATTGTATGCAAGCTTTGGAGCATTTTCTCCCGCAAGTTTGGTTTGTAATTTTGGCTTTGTTCCTATTGCTCTACGTCATGCTAGACGGTTTTGACTTGGGAGTCGGAATCTTGTCTCTGACTGCTGATGACGAGGAACGCAGGGGCATTTTAATGACGAGTTTGGGCAACGTTTGGGATGCGAACGAAACGTGGCTGGTTTTAATGGGAGGCGCTTTATTTGGCGCATTTCCCCTCGCTTACGGCACGATTTTGACAGCGCTGTACATACCGATTTGCATGATGCTTTTTGGTTTGATATTTCGGGCTGTCGCCTTTGAGTTTCGGGAGCATTCTAATCGCAAATTATTCTGGAATTATGCCTTTGGTGCTGGCAGTTTTTTAGCAGCTTTAGCTCAAGGATTTGCCCTCGGTGCGGTGCTCGAAGGCATTGCGGTTGATGAAGCCGGTCACTTTGTGGGGACTACTTGGGACTGGCTGGATTGGCGATCGATCTTGGTTGCTTTGACGCTGATTCAAGGCTATGTTTTGATCGGTTCAACCTATCTAATTATGAAAACGGAGGGCGAACTGCAAACAAATCACTATCGCACGGCTAAAATTGCGGCGGTGACAACTTTAATCGGAGCGATTTTAATTACGATCGCCACTCCGATTTTTTACGAAAGTGCTAGATCCAGGTTGTTCGAGAAACCGCTAGTTTATGTCTTTGCCACGATTCCTTTGCTGGGAGTGCTGTTGGTAGGACTGCTGCTGAAAAGTCTCGCAAGCAAAGAAGAACGAACGCCGTTTATCTGGACGATTCTAATTTTTTTGCTTACTTTCATCGGCTTGGGATTGATTGTTTTTCCCTACATTATTCCCTCGCAAATCACAATTTACCAAGCCGCAGCTTCGCCCAGCGCCCTGGTATTTATGATTGTGTTTATGGGCATTCTGCTCCCGATTATGATTTTTTACAACATCTACAATTATGTTGTTTTTCGGGGTAAGGTTGTCGGCGGCCACTACGGGAAATAAAGCATAATCACACCGCATATGTAAGCAAATATACGCAGATTGTATCAACTCAATATCAGGTTCGATCTGCGTATATTTGCGGTTAAAAGATACAAATAATTGTTTTATAATACCATCAACACATTAGGCAACCATACTATACATAGCGCACATAGTGCGGAGTAGGGAAAGGAACTCGTTTAGGATTAGCGATCGCACGTCATGCGATTTGAAATTGGAAATTTGAGATTGGTCGCACGGATGAGTCCGGGAATTTTCATCACGATGGGGAGCTTTTTTCAAAGATACACGGATGAATCCGGGGGCGTCCTATCAAGTTGCTTTCTGTCAAATAATAGTTGAGAAACATGGGAAAAAATTACAGTTAATTCTGTCCCTAGCGAAGGTGCAGAGTTTGCGATCGCTATCTTTGTCAAATAATAAAATACAATGGAATAGAAGGTCTTAATTGAACTGTTTTATAATATAGAGTCAACAAGTTATGGATGCGATCGCAAATTTGTCAGGTTATGAGATTACAGAGCAACTTTATGCAGGTACACGTACCTTAGTCTATCGAGGCATCCGTAGCCGTGACCACTATCCAGTCGTCGTCAAACTGCTGCGAAACGAATACCCCACCTTCAACGAGCTCGTCCAGTTTCGCAACCAATATACCATTGCCAAAAATCTCGACTTCCCTCACATCGTCAAAGCCCTGACGCTGGAAGTATACCGCAATAGCTATGCCCTAGTAATGAAGGACTTTGGCGGAGTCTCCCTATCTACTTATCTCAAAACAGCAACAAATGAAACCCAACCATCTCAAGCTTTACCTTTAGCAGAATTTCTCCAACTCGCCATACAACTAACAGATATTATCCACTATCTATACCAAAAGCGAGTCATTCACAAAGATATTAAACCCGCTAATATTCTCATTAATCCAGACACCAAACAAATTCAACTAATTGACTTTAGTATTGCATCTCTCCTACCACGCGAAACCCAAGAAATACAGAATCCCAATATCTTAGAAGGAACATTATCCTATCTCTCTCCCGAACAAACAGGACGGATGAATCGAGGCATTGACTATCGCAGTGACTTTTATTCCCTGGGTGTCACCTTTTATGAATTGTTGACAGGAAAATTGCCATTTATCTCGGATGATCCGATGAAATTGGTACATTGTCATCTCGCCACAAAGTCGAAACCGATCCATCAAATAAATCCAGAAGTTCCCCTAATTTTATCGAAAATTGTCAGTAAGTTGATGGCAAAAAATGCCGAAAACCGCTATCAAAGTGCATTAGGACTAAAGCACGATTTAGAAAATTGTTTATTTCAGTTACAAAAAACAGCCAAAATAGAAGATTTTGAACTCGGAAAGCGAGATATTAGCGATCGCTTTACTATCCCCGAAAAGCTTTACGGTAGAGAAAAAGAAGTTGCTCAACTATTAGCTGCCTTTGAGCGAGTCAGCCTGGGAAAAACGGAAATGATGCTAGTAGCAGGTTTTTCGGGAATTGGGAAAACCGCCGTTGTCAATGAAGTTCATAAACCCATTATCCGTCAGCACGGTTATTTTATCAAAGGCAAATACGATCAATTTCAACGCAACATTCCCTTCAGTGCCTTTGTGCAAGCCTTCCGCGACTTAATGGGTCAATTGCTATCAGAATCGGATACCCAACTGCAAACATGGAAAACCCAGATTTTAGCAGCATTGGGAGACAACGGACAAGTCTTGATTGACGTGATTCCTGAGTTAGAAGGCATAATTGGCGCTCAACTTCCTGCAACTGAATTGTCAGGAAGCGCCGCCCAAAATCGCTTTAATCTGCTCGTGCAGAAATTTATGCAAGTTTTTACAAGCAAAGAACATCCTTTAGTGATGTTTTTGGATGACTTGCAATGGGCGGATTCAGCCTCCCTAAATTTGCTACAATTATTGATGAGGGATACAGGATATTTATTAGTATTGGGGGCCTATCGAGATAATGAAGTGTCGCCGGTGCATCCATTTATTTTAACAGTGGATGAGATAGTTAAAACTGGGGCAACAGTGAATACGATTATTTTGCAACCGTTAAGCGAACCAGATATGAATTTGTTGGTGGCGGATACGCTGAATTGCGAGTCATCCCTGGCCCAACCTTTGACAAAATTAGTGTATCAAAAAACTCAGGGCAATCCTTTCTTTGCCACTCAGTTTCTCAAGGCATTACATGACGATCGGCTAATTAGTTTTAATTGGAATATTCGGCATTGGCAGTGCGATATTGCCCAAGTAAAAACCTTAGCTATCACTGATGATGTCGTTGAATTCATGGCATTGCAATTGCAGAAGTTGCCCAGAGAAACTCAGGATTTTCTCACATTAGCTGCTTGTATAGGAGCGCAGTTTGATTTGAATACGTTAGTAATTGTCAGTGAGAAATCTGCTGGAATGACGGCTACGGCTTTATGGAAAGCATTGCAGGAAGGTTTGGTGATTCCTACGACAAAAATCTATAAGTTCTTTACGGAATCGGATAATGATGAAGTTTTCAAGGCTTCAGCTAACCCAACTTATCGATTTTTACACGATCGCGTCCAGCAAGCCGCATATTCGCTAATTCCCGATTCACAGAAAAAAGCAACGCATCTCAAAGTCGGACAATTACTTCAGCAAAATTGCTCAGAGATAGAGCAAGAGGAAAAACTGTTTGATATTGTTGGGCATTTGAATCGAGGAATTGAGTTAATTACTCAACCGCAAGAACGGGAAGCATTAGCTCAACTAAACTTAGCAGCCGGACGCAAGGCAAGAAGTTCTACCGCATACAGTGCGGCAAGAGTTTATCTGCAAACGGGGATGGGGCTACTACAGGTAAATTGTTGGCAAAGTCAGTATGAATTGACTCTGAACCTCTATGTTGCAGCCGCCGAAGCTGCCTATTTGAATGGTGACTTTGACGGAATGGAGGAGATTGCAGGACTGGTATTGCAAAAAGCTCAGTCGATTTTAGACAAAGTTAAAATTTACGAAATTCAGATTGCCGCACAGATAGCTCAGAGCAAGGCATTAGCAGCGATTGCAGTAGCCAGAGATGCACTCGGACAATTAGGGGTTGAACTGCCCACCGAAGCTGACGAAGCATTAATTGGCAAAGCGCTACAAATCCTGGCCACCCAACTTCAGGGCAAACGGATTGAAGAACTAGCCGAGTTGCCGGTGATGACCGATGCCAAGGCGACTGCTGCGATGCAACTGTTAGCAATATTATTTGCACCCATTATCCAGGGAAGACCAGGTTTACTGCCCCTACTGAGTTCCACGATGGTAAGTTTATCGCTCTCCTGTGGAAATACACCCGCATCAATTGTGGGATATGCGATTCACGGCATGGTGCTGTGTGCCTTTTTGGGAGAAGTTGAAACAGGCTACGCTTTGGGTAAATTGGCATTCTCATTGATTGAGCGCTTCAATGTGAGGGAATTCAAGTGCATAATTCTGGCTATGTTTGGGTTCTATATTCAGCATCACAAGGAAGCTCTCAGAGCAACGATACCGACGCTGAAAGATGGCTATCTAGCAGGCATGGAAACTGGTGATTTTGTCCACGCTGGCTACAGCATAATCAATCACTTTTACGCCAACTTTTTTAGTGGAGTAGAACTAGACACTTTAGAAACCGAAATAGCAGCTTATAGCGCAGTCATGGTGCAGGCAAAGCAAAATTCTGCCCGAGTTTATTTAGGGATGATGGGGCAGATAGTGCGGAACTTGAGGGAAACTGTAAGTCAACCGAATTGCTTAATCGGCGATACCTACGATGAAACCGTGATGCTTCCTAAGCATCATCAGGACAACGAACTTTCATTGAGCGCTTTTGCTTACATCTACAAACTGCTCCTTGCCTACTTGTTTGGCAATTATCCGGCGGCCCTAGACCACATTGCGCAAGCCGAACAGTATTTTATGGCAGTATCGGGAGTGATTGTTGTTCCCATTTTCCATTTCTATGTAGCTCTGACGCACCTGGCGCTCTTCCCCACCCAGTCAGAAATTGAACAAGCTGAAATTCTCGCCTCTGTAGAAACCCATCAAACCACTCTGCAACAGTGGGCGCAAAATGCTCCCATGAATCATTTGCATAAGTGGTATTTGGTTGAAGCAGAAAAGCATCGAGTTTTGGGTAATAAAGCTGAGGCGGTTGAACACTATGACCGGGCTATATCCCTCGCTAAAGAAAATCAATTTCTTAACGAAGAAGCATTAGCTAATGAACTGGCAGCAAAATTTTATCTAGAGTGGGGTCAAGAAAAATTTGCCAAAATTTATGCACTGGAGGCTTACTATGCCTACAGTCGTTGGGGAGCCAAAGCTAAAGCTATTGATTTAGAAGAACGTTATCCTCAATTCCTGCTTCCCATTCTTCAACAAGCTAGCTCCTATGCTTCCTTCAAGGAAACTATTACGCGGGGAACGATTACTTCTACTCACTCTTCTAGCAGCAACTCTGAATTTCTAGATTTGCCTACTCTGATCCAAGCCTCTCAAGCCATTTCTGGGGAGATTGAACTAGATAAACTCCTGACTACTCTCCTAAAAATAGTGATTACAAATGCTGGGGCAAGCCGGTGTGTGTTATTGCTTAAACAAGATATTGAGTTACAGGTAGTAGCCCTTGTCGTAGAGGGGCAGGAACCGCAACTATTACCGTCAATACCGCTAGAATCAAGTCAGGATGTAGCGATTAGTTTGGTCAATACTGTCAAGCGGAGTTTGAAACCGCTGGTATATGCCGATGCAAGAGTAAATCCTCAGTTTGCTGGAGATAGTTACATTGAACAGCACCAGCCTAAAAGCGTTCTGTGTAGTCCAATCCTTAATCAAGGCAAGTTGATTGGAATTTTATATCTGGAAAATAACCTGACAGTGGGGGCATTTACGAGCGATCGGGTTCAAGTGCTGAATCTTATTTGCTCTCAAGCCGCCATTTCCTTAGAAAATGCCCGTTTGTATCAAGAATCTCAACAAGCATTTACAGATCTCAAACAAGCTCAAATAAAAATAGTTCAAAGCGAAAAAATGTCGGCATTGGGGAATTTAATAGCTGGTGTCGCCCACGAAATTAATAACCCGGTTAGCTTCCTTGCTGGCAACATTAGCCCAGCCTTAGACTACATTAATGATTTGTTTGGATTGCTCGATTTGTATCAGCAAGAATATCCTAATTGCAGTGCGGCAATTAAAGACGAAATTGAAGCGATCGACCTCGATTATATCCGGGAAGACTTACCAAAGTTAGTGGGTTCCATGCACGAAGGCGTGAAGCGAATCAAAGGCATTAGCACCAGTCTTCGCATCTTTTCCCGTGCCGATAGCGATCGCCCCGTCCCCTCCAATATCCACGAGGGCCTCGAAAGCACCTTGATGATCCTCAAACATCGCCTCAAAGCTTCGGACACACGTCCAGAGATTCAAGTCATCAAGAAATACGGTGATTTGCCGAAAGTAGAGTGCTATGCAGGTCAGCTAAATCAAGTTTTTATGAATCTGTTGAGTAATGCGATCGATGCTCTGGATGAATCAAATACTGGACGGAGCTTTGCAGAGATTAAAGCGGCTCCTAATAAAATTATTATCGAAACCAAATTATCGGGCGAGCCGCAACAAGTTGTGATTCGGATCGAAGACAATGGGGTTGGGATTAATGAGGGGGTGCGAGACAAGATTTTTGATGATTTATTTACGACGAAGGAAGTCGGTAAAGGGACGGGGTTGGGGTTAGCGATCGCACGGCAGATTGTTGTTGAGAAACACTCTGGTATTTTAGAAGTAAATTCAGCCTTAGGTCAAGGTGCAGAGTTTTTGATTACAATTCCCGTCAAGACAATAGAATCAAGATAGTTGTGATGTAGCAATGAATGACATCCTCCTGTGGTTCGTCCGCAGATCTCGTGCTGAGAAAGGTTGATATTAGAACAATATAGACCATTAGCCAATAAAGTTAAAAACATTAGTATCAATTGGGGATGTTTCCCGCTCTGGTTGATAAACTATACCCTAGAGTTATAGTCGATCAATTTTTTTGAGGACTAAAAAATGGATGTCATCATTCCCCTAGCTGGGTATCGGCTCACAGAACAAATCTATGCAGGCTCTCGCACCCTCGTTTATCGGGGTGTTCGAGATAGTGATCGCACTCCTGTCGTCATCAAACTACTACGAAACGAATACCCCAATTTCAACGAACTTGTCGGGTTTCGCAATCAGTACACCATTGCTAAAAATCTTAATTTTCCTAGCATTATCCACCCCTTGACTCTCGAAGTATACCAAAATAGCTATGCCTTAGTCATGGAGGATTTTGGAGGAGTATCTCTCTCTACTTATCTCAGGGTTGCTAACGCTCAAAACCCTGCTCAATCTTTATCTTTAACAGAATTTCTCAATCTGGCTCTGCAACTCACAAACATTCTCCACTATCTCTACCAAAACCGAGTCATTCACAAAGATATTAAACCCGCCAATATTTTAATTAATCCCGAAACCAAACAAATTAAACTAATTGACTTTAGTATCGCATCCCTCCTACCGCGAGAAACCCAAGAAATAAAAAATCCCAATGTCTTAGAAGGAACATTAGCCTATCTTTCTCCCGAACAAACAGGACGGATGAATCGAGGCATTGACTATCGTAGTGACTTTTATTCCCTGGGTGTGACATTTTATGAATTGTTGACAGGATCGTTACCATTTGTCTCAGAAGATGCGATGGAATTAGTGCATTGTCATCTCGCTAAACAGGCGATACCCATCCATCAACTTCATCCAGAAATCCCCCTGGTTTTATCTGAAATTGTCAGCAAGTTGATGGCAAAAAATGCCGAAAACCGCTATCAAAGTGCATTAGGACTGAAATATGATTTAGAGAAATGTTTAACTCAAGTTCAAGAAACTGGTCAGATTGAATCTTTTGAACTGGGAGACGGAGATATCAGCGATCGCTTTACTATCCCCGAAAAACTCTACGGTAGAGAAAAAGAAGTTACTGAATTATTAGCTGCCTTTGAACGAGTCAGCGCAGGTAACACAGAAATGATGCTAGTGGCAGGTTTTTCGGGAATCGGTAAAACCGCCGTTGTCAATGAAGTTCATAAACCCATTGTCCGTCAGCGCGGTTATTTTATCAAAGGCAAATACGATCAATTTCAACGCAACATTCCCTTCAGTGCCTTTGTGCAAGCCTTCCGCGACTTAATGGGGCAATTGATCTCCGAATTGGATACCCAACTGCAAACATGGAAAACCCGGATTTTAGCAGCAGTGGGAGATAACGGACAAGTTTTGATTGAGGTAATTCCTGAATTGGAAAACATCATCGGTAAACAGCCGCCAGCAGCAGAACTATCAGGAAGTGCCGCCCAAAATCGCTTTAATATGCTGATGCAGAAATTTGTGCAAGTTTTTACAAGTAAAGAACATCCTTTAGTAATGTTTTTAGATGACTTGCAATGGGCTGACTCCGCATCTCTGAAGTTGCTACAATTCTTGATGGAAGATACGGGATATTTATTGGTATTAGGTGCTTATCGGGATAATGAAGTTTCCCTTGTGCATCCATTGATATTCACAGTGAATGAAATTGTCAAAACAGGGGCAAGGGTAAATACAATTACTTTGCCACAGTTAAGCGAACCAGAGCTGAATCGGTTGGTAGCAGATACACTGAATTGCGAGTTATCTATTGCGGAACCTTTAACAAAATTAGTGGCTCAAAAAACCAAAGGTAATCCTTTCTTTGCTACCCAGTGTCTCAAGGCATTGCATGACGATAAGCTGATTACTTTTGATTGGGATATCCGGCATTGGCAATGCGATATTGCTCAAGTTAGAGCTTTAGCTATCACCGATGATGTTGTCGAATTTATGGCAGTGCAATTGCAGAAGCTACCGACACAAACTCAGGAAGTTCTCAAGTTAGCTGCTTGTATTGGGGCACAGTTTGATCTGAATACGCTGGCGATTGTCGGTGAAAAGTCGTCGGAAGAAACAGCAGCATTTCTCTGGAGAGCTTTACAAGAAGGTTTCATTCTTCCCACAACCGAAATTTATAAATTCTTCATTCAAACAGATTCCCTAACTGCCACCCAGTCGGCTGCAAACCAAACTTATAAATTTCTACACGATCGCGTCCAACAAACCGCTTATTCCCTGATTCCCGACGAGCAAAAACAGATTGCTCACTTAAAAATAGGGCAACTGTTACTGACTCATACATCTGCTACTGAAAAAGAAGAAAAACTGTTTGAGATTGTTAACCAACTTAATATCGGCAAATCCCTGATCCTCTATCAATCTGGGCAAATAGAACTTGCCAAACTCAACCTGAGAGCAGGACAAAAAGCCAGAGCTGCAACTGCCTATACAGCCGCATTTGAGTATTGTACTACGGGCATCGCCTTGTTAGGTGAGGATCGGTGGCAACCGCAGTACGAGCTAACCTTGGCCCTATACGAAGCTGCCACTGAAACCGCTTATCTGAGCGGCAAATTCGATCAGATGAAACAATTGGCAGCAATCATTACAGAACACTCTAAAAACCTGTTGGATACGATTAAGGTCTATGAAGTTCAAATTCAAGCTGCCCAAGCTCAACATCAATTTCTAGAGGCAGTGCAGATTGCCTTAAAGAGTGTGGAGCGTCTAGGAACCAGTCTTCCAGAGCAACCGAGTCAATTAGATATTGCAAAGGCATTCGAGGCGACTAAATCTATCCTGGCTGGAAGACAACCCCTGGATTTAATAACTCTGCCTCAGATGACAGATCCTAACAAGTTAGCAGCTTTACGGATTCTTAAATCTGTCTCTTCTTCTGCTTTTGTTGCAACTCCAGCGCTCTTACCGTTTATTGTCCTAGAACAGGTAAATTTGTCTGTTCAATATGGCAATGCCTCATTCTCTGCAAATGGGTATGCTTACTATGGACTGATACTTTGTGGGATAGCGGGAGAAATTGAATTTGGCTATCAGTGTGCAAAACTAGCACTTTTATTGCTAGAACATTTTAATGCCAAAGAAATGAAAGCCAGAGTCTATGTCGGAATTTACTGTAGCGTGTGGCATTGGAAAGAACCGCTCAAGAACAGCTTACCTTTTCTCCGGGAAGGCTACCAAGTGGGACTGGAAACAGGAGATTTAGAAGCGGCTACCATTTGCGGATTTATTTACATCTCATACTGTTGGTTTATGGGCAGAGAACTAAGCGATCTCAGTCGAGAGAGTGCTGCCTTCCGAACTCAGATCGCCCACCTCAAGCAAGAAGGAGTGACTAGCCATCTAACTGTGTTTCAGCAAGCAATTTTAAATCTGATTGGCGATGCTGCTGAACCTTGGCAGCTTAGTGGAGATGCCTTCGATCGCGAGGAAATTGTGCCAGCCCTCGAGCGATCAGGCGATCGGACTGTGCTTTACTATTTCTATACCAGCGAACTGAGTCTGTGTTATCTGTTTGGCAAGTTTGAGTTGGCGGTGGAAGCGGCGATCGCAGCCGAAAAATATATAGGTGGCGCTACAGGTTTATTCATAGTTCCAATCTGCTACACCTATGATTCTTTAGCGCATCTGGCAATCTATTCTCAGGTTTCCGAGGCACAACAGCAACACATTCTTGAACGGGTAGCTAAAAACCAGGAAAAGATGAAAAAGTGGGCCGATCATGCTCCCGAAAATTACCTGCACAAATTTTATTTAGTTGAAGCCGAGCGCTACCGAGTTTTAGGGCACAAATCAGAGGCATTAGAATTCTACGATCGCGCCATCTCCCTTGCTAAAGAGCATCAATTCCTCAACGAAGAAGCACTAGCTAATGAACTGGCGGCGAAATTTTACCTAGAATGGGGTAAAGAAAAAATTGCCCAACTTTATGCGATCGAGGCTTACTATGC
This sequence comes from Microcoleus sp. MOSTC5, assembly GCF_036701825.1. Classification (NCBI taxonomy): domain Bacteria; kingdom Bacillati; phylum Cyanobacteriota; class Cyanophyceae; order Oscillatoriales; family Microcoleaceae; genus Microcoleus; species Microcoleus sp. MOSTC5. The sequence continues at coordinate 78,100 of NZ_JAUBRK010000005.1, forward strand.
CTACAGTCGTTGGGGAGCTAAGGCTAAAGTAGAAGATATGGAAAAATGTTATAGCCAACTCATCGCTCCTATCCTTGAGCAATCTCATCCCTCCACCTCCTTCCAGGGAACTATCAGCCACCAGGAAACTATTGCTTCTACGCGCTCTTCTAGTAGCGTTTCTGAAGTTCTAGATTTGGCTAGTCTACTCAAAGCTTCTCAAACCCTTTCTGGGGAGATTGAACTTGATAAACTCTTAGCTACTCTCCTAAAAATAGCGATCGCCAATGCTGGAGCAAGTAAGTGTGTCTTGCTACTCAAACAAGATAGTAATTTACAGGTAACAGCCCTTGTAGAAGAGGAACAGGAAGCGCAGCTATTACCGTCCATACCTCTAGAATTAAGTTTGGATGTAGCAATTAGTTTGGTGAATACTGTCAAGCGGAGTTTGGCACCTCTGGTACTGGCTGATGCTAGGGTAAATCCTCAGTTTGCAGGCGATCCCTATATTGAGCAGCACCAGCCTAAAAGTATTCTTTGTAGTCCAATTCTTAGCCAAGGTAAGTTAATTGGAATTTTATATCTGGAAAATAACGTGACGGTTGGAGCATTCACGAGCGATCGGGTTGAGGTTCTGAATTTGCTCTGCTCTCAAGCCGCCATTTCCTTAGAAAATGCCCGTTTGTATCAAGAATCTCAACAAGCATTTACAGATCTCAAACAAGCTCAAATAAAAATAGTTCAAAGCGAAAAAATGTCGGCATTGGGGAATTTAATAGCTGGTGTCGCCCACGAAATTAATAATCCAGTTGGTTTTCTGGTTGGTAATATTCAACCAGCCTTAGAGCATATCAAAGATTTGTTTGGATTGCTCGATTTGTATCAACAAAAATATCCCCAACTCGATCCAGAGATTCAAGAGGAAATCGAGGACATCGATCTGGACTACATCCGGGAAGATTTACCGAAATTAGTAGGTTCGATGCGGGAAGGCGTGAAGCGGATTCGGAATATTAGTACGAGTCTACGGACATTCTCCCGTGCCGATACTAACTATCCCATAGCTTGCAATATCCACGATGGCATCGATAGCACCATTATGATCCTGAAACATCGCCTCAAGGCTAACGAAACTCGTCCAGAAATCAAAGTGATTAGGGAATACGGTAACTTACCACAAGTGGAGTGTTATGCCGGACAGTTGAATCAAGTATTTATGAATTTGTTAGCTAATGCGATCGATGCCCTGGATGAATCAAATCAAGGACGACCTTATGCAGGAATCGCCAATCAAATTACTATTAAAACCGAAAGTGATGGAAACAAAAATCAAGCGATTATTCGCATTAAAGATAACGGTGTGGGTATGAGTGAGGCAGTGCGAGACAAGATTTTTGAGGAGTTATTTACAACAAAAGCGGTTGGGAAAGGAACGGGATTGGGATTGGCGATCGCACGGCAGATTGTTGTTGAGAAACACTCTGGTATTTTAGAAGTAAATTCAGCGTTAGGTCAAGGTGCAGAGTTTTTGATTACAATTCCCGTCAAGACAATAGAATCAAGATAGTTGTGATGCAGCAATGAATGACATCCTCCTGTGGTTCGTCCGCAGATCTCGTGCTGGGAAAGGTTGATATTAGAACAATATAGACCATTAACCAATAAAGTTAAAAACATTAGTATCAATTGAAGACATTTCCCGATCGGGTTGATAAACTATACCCTAGAGTTATAGTTTATCAATTTTTTTGAGGACTAAAAAATGGATGTGATCATTCCCCTAGCTGGGTATCGGCTCGCAGAACAAATCTATGCAGGCTCTCGCACCCTCGTTTATCGGGGTGTTCGAGATAGCGATCGCACTCCTGTCATCATCAAACTACTACGAAACGAATACCCGAATTTCAACGAACTCGTCGGGTTTCGCAATCAGTACACCATTGCCAAAAATCTTAACTTCCCCAGTATTGTTAAACCTCTGACTCTAGAAGTATACGAAAATAGCTATGCCTTAGTGATGGAGGACTTTGGAGGGATTTCCCTATCTAATTATCTCCATATCGCAACTGATAAAAACCAACCTGCTAAATCTTTATCTTTAACAGAATTTTTCAATCTGGCACTGCAACTAACAGACATTCTCCACTATCTCTACCAAAACCGAGTCATTCACAAAGATATTAAACCCGCTAATATTCTGATTAATCCCGACACTAAACAAATAAAACTAATTGATTTCAGTATTGCATCTCTGCTACCACGAGAAACTCAAGAAATTCAGAATCCCCACATCCTTGAAGGGACATTAGCCTATCTCTCTCCGGAACAAACCGGACGAATGAATCGCGGTATTGACTATCGTAGCGACTTTTATGCCCTCGGTGTCACTTTTTATGAATTATTGACAGGACATTTACCATTTATCTCTGCTGACCCGATGGAACTGGTGCATTGTCATCTCGCCAAACAGTCAATACCTATACATCACATCCATCCAAAAATCCCCATAGTTTTATCGCATATTGTCAGTAAATTGATGGCAAAAAATGCTGAAAACCGCTATCAAAGTGCATTAGGATTAAAACATGATTTAGAAATTTGTTTAGATCAATTAGAAAAAACTGGTAAAATTGAAACCTTTGATTTAGGACAGGAAGATATTACAGACCGATTCCTGATACCAGAAAAACTGTATGGTAGAGAAAAAGAAGTCGATCGTCTATTAGCTGCCTTTGAACGAGTCTGCACAGGCAGTACAGAAATGATGCTAGTAGCAGGTTTTTCTGGAATTGGCAAAACCGCAGTCGTGAATGAAGTTCACAAGCCAATTGTCAGACAACGGGGCTATTTCATCAAAGGCAAATATGACCAGTTCCAGCGCAATATTCCATTCAGCGCATTTGTGCTAGCCTTCAGGGATTTAATGGGGCAATTAATATCAGAATCAGATGCTCAGTTACAAATATGGAAAAGCAAAGTTTTGACAGCAGTTGGCGACAACGGACAAGTCTTGATTGATGTAATTCCTGAGCTAGAACGCATCATTGGTAAACAGCAAATAGCACCAGAACTATCGGGAAGTGCCGCCCAAAATCGCTTTAATCTGCTGATGCAGAAATTTGTGCAAGTATTTACGCAAGCCGAACATCCTTTAGTAATGTTTTTAGATGATTTACAGTGGGCAGATTCGGCATCCTTGAAATTGTTGCAACTGTTGATGGAAGATACGGGACATTTATTGGTGTTAGGTGCTTATCGAGATAATGAAGTGTCTCTTACTCATCCATTTATTTTGACGGTGGATGAGATTATTAAATCCGGGGCAACGGTGAATACAATTACTTTGGCTCCTTTGCAAAAAGATGACATTAATCAATTGATTTCAGATACTCTTAGTTGCGGATCAGAGGTTGCCAAACCTCTGAAAAAACTGGTGTATCAAAAAACTCAAGGTAATCCCTTTTTTGCTACGCAATTCCTGAAGGCTTTACATGACGATGGGCTGATTACTTTTAACCCCCCTGTGGCCCCCACCCCCCTTTCATCCCCCCTTACCAAGGCGGGACAGAGGGGGGTACAAGGGGGGTGGCAGTGCGATATTGCTCAAGTGAAAGCCTTGGCAATTACTGATGATGTGGTAGAGTTTATGGCACTGCAATTGCAGAAAATGCCGTTTCCTACTCAGGAAATGCTTAAATTAGCCGCTTGTATTGGGTCGCAGTTTGATTTAGCTACTTTGGCAATAGTCAGTGAAACGTCGGCGGAAGTTGCTGCTACTGCTTTATGGAAATCTTTGCAAGAAGGTTTGATTATTCCGACTACGGAAGCTTATAAGTTCTTTACTCAATCTGATAATGAGTCGGTTTGTAGTGCAGCGGCTAATCCGACTTATCGGTTTTTGCACGATCGCGTCCAACAAGCTGCTTATTCCCTGATTCCTGACGATCTAAAACAAGCAACTCATCTCAAAATAGGACAATTACTCCTACACAATTCCTCAGAGATAGATCCCGAGGAAAAACTGTTTGATATTGTCGGGCATTTGAATTTAGGAATTGAGTTAATCAGCAAACCGAGTGAACGAGAAGCATTAGCTCAACTGAATTTGAAAGCTGGAGTTAAGGCGAGAAAGTCTACAGCTTACCCTGCAGCAAGGGTTTATTTACAAATAGGGATTGATTTACTCACAAGCAACTGCTGGGTTCATCAGTATGAATTGACTCTCAATCTCTATGTTGCTGCTGCCGAAGTTGTCTATTTGAATCATGACTTTGATGGAATGGAACAGATGGCCACACTGGTGTTGCAATCAGCTCAGACAATTTTAGACAAAGTTAAAATTTACGAAATTTTAATTGTCGCCCAGACAGCCCAAGGCAAGATGTTAGAAGCGATCGCGGTAGGGAGAGATGCACTCTTACAATTGGGTATTAAACTCCCCACCGAAACTGATGAAACCAAAATTGGCAAAGCACTACAAACTCTTGGCAGCCAACAAGGTGGCAAACTGATAGAAGAACTGGTTGACCTACCAGTGATGAGTGATGCCACAACTCAGGCAGCAATACAACTATTGGGAGCTTTATTTCCGCCCGTTTTTCTGGGAATGCCGGGATTGCTACCCATTCTTAGTTCCATGATGGTGAGTTTATCGATCGACTTTGGGAATGCACCCGCATCAACAGTGGGGTATGCAATTCACGGAATGGTATTGTGTGCCTTTTTGGAAGAGGTGGAAACAGGCTATAGCTTTGGTAAATTGGCGATGAATTTGCTCGATCGGTTCAATATCCGCGAACTCAAAGCCACAATTCCAGCTTTTTTTGGGAGCTTTATTCAGCATCGCCAAGAAGCTATAAGGGCAACGATACCGACGCTGAAAGGTAGCTATACGGCTGCTATGGAAACAGGAAATTTTTTACAATCTGGCTATAGCATACTCATATACCTCGAATCCAACTTTTTTAGTGGGGTGGAACTTGACACTTGGGAGACCGAAATAGCAAGTTATAGTGCTGCGATGGCACAGGCAAAACAATATTCGGCTCAGGCTTATTTTGATATTATTCAGCAGACTGTGAATAACTTGAGGAAAGTCTGTATTCCGTCTGATTGCTTAATCGGCTCTGCCTACGATGAAACGGTGATGCTTCCTCAGCATCATCAGAATAATGAACTTACGGCGATCGCCAAGGTCTATGTTTACAAACTTTTACTTGCCTACTGTTATGGAAACAATACGTCTGCCCTAGACTACATTGCCCAAGCGAAGCCGTATTTGATGGCAATATCGGGATTGATTCATGTTCCGATTTTTCATTTCTATGCAGCCTTGACGTACCTGGCAATCTTCCCCACCAAGCCAGAGCAGGAGCAATCCGAAATACTCGCCCTAGTGGAAACTCATCAAACTATTCTGCAACAGCGGGCGCAAAATGCTCCCATGAATTATAAGCATAAATGGTATTTAGTTGAAGCAGAAAAACATCGGATTTTGGGTAGTAAAGCAGATGCAATAGACTTCTACGATCGCGCTATTTCCCTCGCCAAAGAACATCAATTTCTCAACGAAGAAGCACTAGCGAATGAACTTGCAGCCAAATTCTATCTCAATTGGGGTAAAGAAAAAGTCGCTCAAGCCTACATGATTGAGGCTTATTACTGTTATGCCCGATGGGGAGCCCAAGCCAAAGTTACTGATTTAGAACAACGTTATCCTCAACTTCTCGATCCTGTCCTTCAGCCACCCCGATTGTCTACCTCTTTTAAGGAAACTCTTACCCTTGAAACGATGTCTTATAACCGCTCTTCTAGCACAGCCTCGGAAGTTCTAGATTTGGCAACTCTGCTCAAGGCATCTCAAGCGATTTCAGGGGAAATTGAACTCGATCAACTCTTGACTACTTTGTTACAAATAGTGATGACAAATGCTGGGGCAAGTAAGTGTGCCTTACTCCTAAAAAAAGATATTGAGTTACAGGTAGCAGCCTTTGTGGAAGAGGGACAAGAACCGCAGCTATTACCACCCATGCCGCTAGAATCAAGTCAAAATGTGGCGATCGCTTTGGTGAATACTGTTAAGCGGAGTTTGAGACCTCTGGTACTGGTTGATGCTAGGTTATATACTGAGTTTTCGGGAGATAGTTACATTGAAAAACACCAGCCTAAAAGTGTGCTTTGTAGTCCAATGCTCAATCAAGGTAAGTTGATTGGGATTTTATATTTAGAAAATAATCTGACAATTGGAGCATTTACAAGCGATCGCGTCGAACTGCTCAATCTGCTCTGCTCCCAAGCAGCAATTTCCCTCGAAAATGCCCGCCTCTATCAACAGTCACAACAAGCTTTGACAGAACTCCGTGCCAGCGAAGCCCGCTTCCATAAGATGGCTGACAATATTCCAGGGATGGTCTTTCAATTCCAGTTGGCTGCTGATGGTGCTAAGTCAATGCCCTACGCAAGTTCTGGTTGCATCGATCTGTATGAAGCTGAGCCAGAAATGGTTATGGCAGGAATCATTAATGTCTTCGATGCAGTTTATGCCGGCGATCTTGCTGATGTTGAACAAGCAATTACCAAATCTGCTCAAACCCTGACCCCATTTAATCATGAATGGCGCAGTGTCACCTCGTCCGGCACGATAAAATGGGTGCAAGCAATATCTCAACCAGAACGACGAGGCGATGGCTCAACTGTATGGGATGGTGTTGTCTTTGATGTGAGCGATCGTAAACGCAGCGAAGCGGAATATAAAGCTGCGGAAACAGCCCTGCAAATTTCCGAACAGAACCTCCGCACTATCTTCAACAGCGTCAGTAGTGCCATCATAATTCACGATCTGCATGGCAAGGTGCTCGATGTTAATAACCGACTGCTAGAAATGTTTGGTGTGGAGCGAGAGCAAGCGCTGCAATGCTCGATATTGGATGACTATTCTACACCGGATAATCCGTTCCATCTGGTAGAAGACTGGTGGAGAAGGGTATTAGCTGGGGAAACGATTCAATTTGAGTGGAATGTCATAAAAATTGATTCTAATACAGTCTTTGAGGTCGATGTCACCCTCAACCGCATCATCCTCGATGGCAAAGCAGTGATTCTTGGTAATGTGCTGGATATTAGCGATCGCAAACGCGCCGAAGCTGAACGTCAACAAAAGTCAGAAGCTCTAGAAAAGACTTTACGAGAACTCCAACAAGCTCAAATTCAACTTATCCAAGGTGAAAAAATGTCAGCTTTGGGTAATTTAGTAGCTGGTGTCGCTCACGAAATCAACAACCCTGTCGGCTTCCTGACTGGGAATATTACCCCTGCCTTAGATTACATTAACGATTTGTTTGGATTGATCGATCTAGTGCAACAAAAATATCCCCAACTAGAGCCAGAGATTGAAGAAGAAATCGAAACCATTGAGCTTGACTACATCCGGGAAGACTTACCCAAGTTAATTGAATCGATGCAAGAAGGCGTGAAGCGAATTCAAGACATTAGTATTAGTCTGCGGACATTCTCGCGTGCGGATAGCGATCGCCCCGTGGCCTGTAATATTCACGAGGGCATTGATAGTACAATTATGATCCTTAAACATCGTCTGAAAGCCAACGACACTCGCCCAGAAATCCAAGTCATTAAGGACTATGGCAATATCCCAAAAATCGAATGCTATGCCGGACAATTAAATCAGGTATTTATGAATATTTTGGGGAATGCAATCGATGCTTTGAGTGAATTAAATATTGGACGGAGTTATGCCGAGATTAAAGCCAATCCCAATCAAATTATCGTCACTACAGAATTATCTGGCGATAGAAAACAGGTAGTAATTCGGATTAAAGACAATGGTATTGGCATGAGTGAAGCGGTGCGGGAGAAAGTTTTTGATAACTTATTTACTACTAAGAGTGTAGGGAAAGGAACAGGATTGGGATTGGCGATCGCGCGTCAAATTGTAGTAGAAAAACATCACGGACAAATTAAAGTTGATTCTGTCCCTAGCGAGGGAACTGTGTTTTCGATCGCTATCCCTGTCATCTAAGGAAATAGAATTGAATTGAATATTATATAAACACATTTGAAACACTACCAAATTAACGAGCATTATTGCAAAACATCAGGCTTGCTCACCTTATTTCGGTAAATCTCCAAGTGAACCATTATCTAGGTCTAACATGAATCCACATAAAACCATACCTTTAAGACTTGTGCTAGTAGTTCCGTTTGTATTGCAAGTCTTTGCCGCCGTCGGACTGATTGGCTATCTGTCCCTGCGAAATGGACAGATAGCCGTCAATGATGTTTCCAGTCAGTTGCGTGAAGAGATGAGCAATCGCATTAACCTCCAAGTTCTCAACTACTTAGAAAAACCTTATGTTGCTGGACAAACTATCATCGCGGCTGCTCAAGAGGAGCAGATTGATTTAACCGATGTCACCAAACTGGAACGGACTTTTTGGCAGTTAGTCAGCAAAAATACGGTCGAAGTCATGCAAGTTAGTCTGGCTGACGGTACGAGTATACAAGTAGAGGATAGACAAAATAAAGGCATTATGGCTTTGGTTGGGAACAAAGCGGATCTACCTCAGCGCAAAATCTACCAACTTGATGAAAAAGGTGAACGGGCTCTGCTGATAGAAACTCAAGCAAATTTTGACCCCCGCTCTCGCCCCTGGTATAAAAATGCCCAGGAAGCTGGAAGACCAATCTGGACAAATCCTTATTTGGGCATCGCTGTAAAAGTCGCTTCAATTGCTTTAACCCAACCCATCTATGACAAAAATGGCGTGTTCTTAGGCGTTCAAAATAGCATCCTTCGGATTGAGAAAATTCATCATTTCCTCAGCACGCTAAAAGTAGGTCAGACCGGACAAACCTTTATCATCGATCGATCGGGCAACCTGATTGCCAGTTCCAAGATTGAAAGCCCTTACATTATTGATGCTAAAAAAAATACGTTGGAACAAATTCCCGCTATCAAGTCGGAAAGTCCGGTAATTAGTGCCACAGCCAAAGCAATCCTCGATCGCTTTGGTAATTTCAATGATATTGAGCAGAGTCAGCAACTTGAGTTTATGCTGGCGGAGCAGCGGCAATTGGTGCAAGTTTCCACTATTCGAGATGAACGAGGCATTGATTGGCTCAGTGTAATTGTAGTACCAGAATCAGATTTCATGGCACAAATTGATGCCAACACCCGCACTACTATCCTGCTTTGTTTGGGGGCATTAGTTGTGGCAACTATCTTGGGTATATTTACTTCGCGCTGGATTGCTCGACCGATTCTAAAATTACAGCAAGCAAGTGAAGCGATCGCCTCTGGTACTCTAGATCAAACTGTGGAAGTCAAAGGTATCAGTGAATTGGAAGCACTAGCTAGCTCCTTTAACCAAATGGCTGGACAGCTACGCACCTCCTTTACCGAACTCGAAGTCCGTGTCGAAGAACGCACCGCCGAACTGAGTATTGCCAAAGATCAAGCTGATAGTGCTAACCAGGCAAAAAGTAATTTTCTGGCAAACATGAGCCATGAACTCCGTACCCCCCTAAATGGAATTATTGGCTATGCCCAAATTTTGAATCGCTCTAAAGTTTTGCCAGATAAAGAACGCCACGGAGTGCAAATTATGTATCAGTGCGGCTCCCATCTCCTAACCTTGATCAACGATATATTAGATATCTCCAAAATCGAAGCCCGGAAACTTGACCTTGCCCCCATTGCTATACATTTGCCCTCCTTCCTGCAAGGAGTAGTTGAAATTTGTCGAGTCCGCTCCGATCAGAAAAATCTCGACTTTATTTATCAATCCGACTCAGACCTGCCAGAAGGAATAGAAGCCGATGAGAAACGCCTCCGTCAAGTCCTGATTAACCTGTTGGGCAATGCCATTAAGTTCACCGATCGAGGCAGTGTTACTCTCAAGGTAGAGGTGCTAGAGGTAAGTACCCAAATTCTCCGCCTGAAATTTCAAATCAAAGATACAGGAGTGGGGATTGCAGAGGGGCAATTAAGCCGACTCTTCCGGGAATTTGAGCAAGTAGGAGATCGGAAACGGCAATTAGAAGGCACTGGCTTAGGTTTAGCTATCAGCCAAAAAATCGTGCAATTAATGGGTGGCGAAATTCAGGTGGACAGCCAGCTTGGAGTCGGCAGTAACTTCTTCTTTGAGGTGGCAATGCCGATCGCCAAAAATTGGGCAAAACAAAATTCTGTTAGTAAAGGACGGACTATTATTGGCCATGAAGGCGCGCCGAAACATATTTTGGTTGTGGACGATCGCTGGGAGAATCGATCGGTATTAATCAATCTATTAGAACCTCTAGGATTCAGCTTTACTGAAGCACAAAATGGTCAAGAAGGCTTAGAAAAAGCTCTAGAAAAACTGCCAGATTTAGTTATAACTGACTTAGCGATGCCAGTAATGGAGGGCTTTGAAATGCTCAAAAAGTTACGAAATTCGGAGGATCTCAAGCATTTACGGGTGATAGTATCTTCGGCATCGGTGGCAGAAATAGACCAGCAGAAAAGCTTAGATATGGGTGGAGATGACTTTCTGGCCAAACCCGTTGATGCAGAGGAGTTGTTGATTTTGCTTGCCAAACATTTACAACTCATCTGGAAATATGATGTAACTGAGTTAACAACAAGCAATAATGAAGTATCCACCAAAGAACTAATTCCCCCATCGGCGGCGGACTTGCAAATTTTACTAGAACTGGCACAGGATGGCTTGCTCAGAGAACTGGCAGAAACCGCCGCTCAAATTGGGCAAAAGGATGAGCGCTATCAGCCCTTTATTCAGCAAGTAATACAATTAGCTAAGCAATTCCAAACTGAGAAGATCGAGGAATTAATTCAACAACATCTCACTAATAATAGTTAAAATTTGGATGGCAACTATGACGACAGGTTTAACTGGCTTAATTTTAATTGTTGATGATACTCCCACCAATTTGGATGTCATCTCGGAAGCGTTGAGTAATGCGGGGTATAAGGTGGCGATCGCTACCAGTGGCGAACGCGCCCTCCAACAAGTTGAGCGGCGACCTCCCGATCTGATTTTACTGGATGTGATGATGCCGGGAATTGATGGATTTGAAACCTGCCAACGCCTTAAAGCTAATGCCAAAACTTGTGATATTCCGATTATCTTTATGACCGCTCTGGTTGATGTAGACAACAAAGTTAAAGGGCTTAAACTTGGTGCAGTAGACTACGTTACCAAACCCTTTCAAGAACAAGAAGTGTTAGCGCGGGTGAAAACTCATTTACAGTTGCGTCTCTTGACTCAAACTTTAGAACAGCAAGTGGCGCAAAAAACTGCTGAATTACAAGCAGCTCAGCTCCAAATCATTCAACGCGAAAAATTGTCAGCTCTGGGCAATTTGGTGGCTGGTGTTGCCCACGAAATTAATAACCCAGTTGGCTTTATTTCTGGCAATATTCAGCCCGCTTTAGACTACATCAAAGATTTGTTTGGATTGCTGGATTTAGTTCAGCAAGAATCTGCTAATTTCAGTGCGGCAATTCAAGAGGAAATTGAAGCGATTGACCTCGACTACATCCGTGAAGACTTACCTAAGTTAGTTGGCTCGATGCAAGAAGGAGTAAACCGGATTAAAGACATTAGCATCAGCTTGCGGACATTTTCTCGTGCTGATACCGATCGCCCCGTGGCCTGTAATATTCACGAGGGCATTGATAGTACAATTATGATCCTCAAGCATCGCCTCAAAGCCAATGACTCCCGCCCAGAAATTCAAGTTATTAATGAATGTGGTGATTTACCAAAAATCGAATGCTATGCCGGACAATTAAATCAGGTATTTATGAATATCTTGGGGAATGCGATCGATGCTGTGAATGAATTAAATATTGGACGTAGTTATGCCGAGATTAAAGCCAATCCCAATCAAATTATCGTCAAAACAGAATTATCTGGCGATAGAGAACAGGTAGTAATTCGGATTAAAGACAATGGTATTGGCATGAGTGAAGCGGTGCGGGAGAAAGTTTTTGATAATTTATTTACGACTAAGAGTGTGGGTCAAGGAACGGGTTTGGGATTAGCGATCGCGCGTCAAATTGTGGAAGAAACTCACGGTGGAAAATTGAACTGTACTTCTATACTGGGTAAAGGAACAGAGTTTATCATTACCTTACCAACTAAAGCCGAACACAAAAGTTAATTTCCCCTGGCATTTCAATTCACTTACTTAATCAATTACTAACTCATAAAATATCAAACAACAATGAACATGAATCCCTCCGACCAAAACAGTAACCCTCCGACAATCATTCAAATTCCCAACTATCAAATTATCGAAAGAGTTTATTCAGGAAGTCGCACCTTGGTATATCGGGCTATCCGTACCAATGACCAATTACCTGTGGTCATCAAACTGCTGAAAAATGACTATCCCACCTTTAGCGAATTGGTACAGTTTCGCAATCAATATACTATTGCCAAAAATCTCAACTCACCGCTAATAGTCCAAACCTATAGCTTGGAACCCTATGAAAATGGCTATGCGTTAGTCATGGAAGATTTCGGGGGAATTTCTCTTGACGAATGGGGGGTGAAAAGGAAAAAACTCCTCTCTTTGAGAGAGTTTTTGGAAATAGCAATCGCCCTCTGCAATACCTTAGATATATTGTACGGTCATCGCATTATTCATAAAGACATCAAACCCAGTAATATTTTAATTAATCCCTCAACCAAACAAATCAAATTAATTGACTTTAGTATTGCATCCTTGTTACCCCGAGAAACCCAAGCGCTCATCAATCCCAATGTTTTAGAAGGAACACTAGCTTATATTTCCCCAGAACAAACAGGACGAATGAATCGGGGGATTGACTACCGGACTGATTTTTATTCTTTAGGTGTGACTTTCTACCAATTACTGACAGGAAAATTGCCTTTTGAATCAAAGGACCCGATGGAGTTAGTACATTGTCATATTGCAAAAAATCCACCGGACTTAAGGAAGAAAAACGGAAAAGAGATTCCGCAAGTTTTCTGTGATATTGTCATAAAGTTAATAGCGAAAAATGCGGAAGATAGATATCAAAGTGCCTTGGGACTGAAAGCTGATTTAGAAAATTGTTTACATCAACTTCAAGAAACTGATAAGATTGAGGGCTTTGAGATTGGGCGACGGGATATGTGCGATCGCTTCATCATCCCCGACAAACTCTACGGACGAGAAACCGACGCAGCAACCCTGCTCCAAGCCTTTGAACGAGTCAGTACAGGCAGCACAGAAATGATGCTAGTGGCAGGTTTTTCTGGAATTGGCAAAACCGCAGTCGTGAATGAAGTTCACAAGCCAATTGTCAGACAACGGGGCTACTTCATCAAAGGTAAATATGACCAGTTCAACCGCAACATCCCGTTGAGTGCCTTTGTGCAAACCTTCCGGGACTTGATGGGACAACTATTAAGTGAAAGTGATACTCAGGTGGCGCAGTGGAAAGACCAAATCCTCTCAGCTTTGGGTGAGAACGGGCAAGTCCTAATTGAAGTCATTCCCGAACTCGAACAGATTATCGGCAAACAACCTGCTGCCCCTGAACTTTCAGGTAGCGCCGCCCAGAACCGCTTCAACTTGCTATTCCAGAAATTCATTGCCGTATTCGCTAAAGCAGAACATCCTTTAGTGATGTTCCTCGATGACTTGCAGTGGGCAGATTCAGCCTCATTGAAGCTCATGCAAGTGCTGATGAGTCAAAGTGAAGTGGGCTGTCTGCTGACTATTGGGGCATACCGAGATAATGAAGTCTTCCCCACTCATCCACTAATGCTGACATTGGAGGAGATGAAGAAAGACTCAGCAACTATCAGCACCCTTACCCTCGCTCCATTAAGTCAATCTCACGTCAATCATTTGGTTGCCGACACCCTCAGTTGTTCCAGAGTTTTAGCGCAACCCTTGAGTGAGTTAATCTATCAAAAAACCAAAGGCAACCCTTTCTTTGCCACTCAGTTTCTCAAAACCCTGCATCAAGAGGGCTACATTGCCTACGATCTGCAAGTCGGAAACTGGCAGTGCGATATGGTAGCAGTGCGCTCGCTCTCGCTCACCGATAATGTGGTGGAGTTCATGGCACTGCAATTACAAAAGTTGCCACAAGCTACTCAAGAAATACTGAAGTTAGCGGCTTGTGTGGGAGCAAAATTCGATTTAGAAACATTGGCGATCGTTTCACAACGCTCACCAACCGATGCCGCAACAGCATTGTGGAAAGCCTTGCAGGAAGGCTTGATTTTACCCACGAGTCAGATTTACAAGTTTTTTCAGGATACACAACAGTCCCAGGCAGAGGATACGGTTAATCCGACCTATCGATTTTTGCACGATCGCGTCCAGCAAGCCGCCTATTCTTTAATTCCCACCGATCAAAAACAAGCAACCCACCTGCAAATGGGACAATTGCTCCAGCAAAAGCTCTCAGAAATAGACCGAGAAGACAAGATTTTTGATATTGTCGGGCATTTAAATTTAGGCATAGAGTTAATCGCGCAACCGCAGGAACGGCAAACTCTAGCACAACTGAACTTGAAAGCGGGAACTAAGGCTAGAAGTGCTACTGCGTATGCTGCCGCAAGGGTTTATTTGCAAAACGGGCTGGAGTTACTTTCGCCAGACTGCTGGGAAACTCAGTACGAATTGACGCTCAATCTGTATGTAGCCGCAGCCGAAGCCAGTTACTTGAATAGTGACTTTGAGGGCATGGAGCAGCTTGCCGCATTCGTCTTGCAGCAGGCACAGACGATTCTCGACAAAGTGAAAATCTACGAAATTCAAATCGCCGCACACACGGCTCGTAACCAAACATTGCACGCGATCGCCGTAGGTACAAAGGCACTGAAGCAATTGGGGGTAGAGTTTCCGACAGAAGCAGACGAAGCCCAGATTGGCAATGCTTTACAGCAGCTCAAGGAGCAACTAAGCGGCAGAGAGATTGCCGAACTGGTTGAGTTGCCTGTGATGAGCGACCCCAATGCCCAAGCTGCCATCCAACTGTTAGGAATATTATTTTCACCGATTCTACAGGCAATGCCCGGATTGCTGCCTCTGTTGGGCGCGACGATGGTGCAATTATCGCTGGAGTTTGGCAATGCCCCCGCCTCAACGATCGGCTATGTGATTCATAGCATGGTGCTGTGTGCTTTTTTGGGCGAAGTTGAAACTGGCTATAAGTTTGGTCGATTAGCACTCGCGGTGCTAGAGCAGGTGAATACTCAAAGCATGAAGTGCATCACTCTGGGGAAGTTTGGGTTTTTCATTCAACCTCACCAGGAAGCGTTGCGGGCAGCACTTGTGACGTTGAAAGAGAGTTACAAGGCAGGCATGGAAACAGGAAATCTGCTCAGTGCTGGCTACGACATCGGGAGCTACTCCCATCTGGCTTTTTTCGCAGGTGTAGAACTAGACCTGTTGGAACCCGAATTAGCAGCTTACAGTGCTGCTATGGCTCAGATGAAGAATGATTCAGCACGTTTTCTTTTGGACATGACGTGGCAAACGGTACAGAATTTGCGAGAAACGGTGAGCCAGCCCGATCGCCTAATGGGTACTGCCTATGATGAAACCGTGATGCTGCCCAAGCACCAGCAGGATAACGAACTCATGATGATTGTCGTTGTCTACATCTTCAAACTGCTGCTTGCCTACTGCTTTGGCAATTATCCGGCTGCTCTCGATATCCTCACCCAACTCAAGCCCTGTTGGATGGTACTATCGGGAACGGTTTTTATTCCCATTTTTCATTTCTATGCGGCGCTGACGCACCTGGCACTTATACCCACTAGGTCAGAACCAGAGCAAACTGAACTGCTGACTGTGGCTGCCACCCATCAAGCAGCTCTGCACCAATCAGCGCACAATGCCCCGATGAATCACTTGCACAAATGGCATCTAGTGGAAGCAGAGCGATATCGGGTGTTGGGTAACAAAGCTGCTGCCATTGAGCATTACGACCAGGCGATCGCCCTGGCTCAAAAGCATCAGTTCACCAACGATGCAGCCTTAGCCAATGAACTCAGCGCTAAGTTCTATCTGGAATGGAACAAACAACGCATCGCTGGGGAATACATGATTGAAGCCTATTACGGCTATGCTCGCTGGGGAGCCAAAGCCAAAGTTGCAGACCTAGAACGTCGCTACGGGCAACTGCTGGCTCCTATCCTCGGGCAAGCTCACTCTGCCCTCTCGGTCAACGAAACCGTCTTTGCTGTAGGAACCGTCACCTCCAGCAGTTCCTCCTCCACTGTCTCCAATTCCCTCGACCTCTGTGCCATCCTCAAAGCTTCTCATGCTATTTCAGGTGAAATCGAACTGTCCAAACTACTTTCATCGTTGCTTGAGATCGTCATCGAAAATGCTGGAGCCGATAAATGCGTGTTAATGCTGTTGCGAGACGAACACCTGCTAATTAAAGGGTCAATTACCCTGGGGTCAGAGCCGATCGTGTTGCAGCGCCTTCTGGTTGAAGAGAGTCAGGAAATTCCTCACAGACTAATTTACAAAGTCAAGCACGAGAGGCAGACTGTTGTGCTGCTGGATGCGACAGCCGAGCCGACCTTAATAAATGACCCGTATATCATGCGTCAGCAGCCGAAGAGTATTTTGTGCAGCCCGATTTTGCATCAAGGGAAGTTGCGGGGCATTTTATATCTAGAAAATAATTTAGTAACGGGGGCGTTCACGAGCGATCGCGTCGAACTGCTCAATTTACTTTGCGCTCAAGCGGCAATTTCTATAGAAAATGCCCGACTTTATGAGCGATCGCAGAACTATGCTCAACAGCTAGAACAGTCTCTGGAAGAGTTAAAGATTAGTGAAGCCCGCTTTCAGAAACTTGCCAACAACGTGCCTGGCTTGATTTATCAGATTCGGATTCAAGCCGATGGTTCTGCTTCAATGCCCTACGTCAGTTCTGGATCTCAAACACTCTATGAAGTGGCGGCAGAGGATATGATGGTAGGAAAATGCAGCCTACGCGATTTTGAACATCCCGACGATCGAGCAGAGACGTTTCGGGCAGTTATCGAGTCCGCTCAAACGCTCACCCAATTTCAACATGAGTGGCGGATTATTACTCCCAATGGGAATGTGAAATGGGTGAAAGCCGCTTCTCAGCCAGAACGTAGAGAAGACGGAGAAATCGTTTGGGATGGAATGCTGATTGATATTACCGATCGCAAGCAAGCAGAAGCAGCGGTGATTCAAAAATCACAGGAACTCGAACAGACTCTGGCAGATTTGCAGAACACCCAACTGCAAATGGTGCAAAGCGAAAAAATGGCATCACTCGGAAATCTGGTAGCAGGTGTTGCTCATGAAATCAACAACCCCGTCGGCTTTATTTGGGGCAATTTGAATGAAACCCAGCAAACCGTGCAAGACTTAGTGGAGCATCTCAATCTCTATCGATCTCGCGCCCCAGAAACAGAGCTTGCAGACCATGCCGAAGATATCGATTTAGACTATATCATCGAAGACTTGCCTAAAATGATTGACTCCATGAAAGTGGGATGCGATCGCATCAAAGATATCAGCACGACGCTCCGTACCTTTTCTAGGGCTGACAAAGACTACAAAGTTCCTTTTAATGTCCACGAGGGGATAGATAGCACGCTTTTAATTCTCAAATATCGATTGAAAGCTAACGAGCGGCGACCCGCTATTGAAGTAGTGAAAGACTACGGGAATATTCCAACAATCGAATGCTTCCCCGGACAGCTAAACCAGGTGTTTATGAACATTCTCGCCAATGCGATCGATGCACTGGAAGAATCAAATACAAATCGCAGCTTTGCAGAAATCAAGGCTAATCCCAACCGCATTACCATTCAAACCTCCTTAGTAGATGACCAAGTAAAAATTAGTATTGCTGATAATGGTATGGGGATGAATGAATCTGTCAAACAAAAAATATTTGACCATTTATTTACGACAAAAGCAGTCGGAAAAGGAACGGGTTTGGGATTGGCGATCGCTCGTCAAATCGTCGTCGAAAAACATAGCGGTTCCCTGAACGTCAACTCTCGACTGGGAACAGAAACTGAATTGATCGTCACCTTGCCCACTCACACCGAACAAAAAAGTTAAGACTCTCTCTTCTTCTGACTTGTTTAAGCAAGCACTCACTCATAAATGATCAAACAACAATAGCCATGAATCCATCCGACAAAAACAGTAATCCTCCCACAATCATTCAAATTCCCAACTATCAAATTATCTCCACAGTTTATTCAGGAAGTCGCACCTTGGTATATCGGGCTATCCGTACTTCAGACCAATTACCTGTCGTCATCAAACTGCTGAAAAACGACTATCCCACCTTTAGCGAACTCGTGCAGTTTCGCAATCAATATACTATTGCCAAAAACCTTAATTCACCTAGTATCGTCCAAACCTACAGCCTGGAACCCTATGAAAATGGCTGTGCGTTAGTGATGGAAGACTTTGGCGGGATTTCTCTTCAGGAATGGGCAGTCAAAGGGAAAAACGCATTCTCATTGAGAGAATTTTTAGAAGTCGCGATCGCCATCTGCAATACCTTAGATATATTGTATCGCAATCGCATCATTCACAAAGACATTAAACCCAGCAATATCTTAATTAATCCCGAAACTAAACAAATCAAATTAATTGACTTTAGTATTGCATCCTTGTTACCGCGAGAAACCCAAGCGCTCATCAATCCCAATGTATTAGAAGGAACACTTGCTTATATTTCTCCCGAACAAACAGGACGAATGAATCGGGGGATTGACTACCGGACTGATTTTTATTCTTTAGGTGTGACTTTCTACCAATTACTGACAGGAAAATTGCCTTTTGAATCAAAGGAACCGATAAAGTTAGTACATTCTCATATTGCTAAAACCGCACCCTTAGTACATGAAGTCAACCCACAAATCCCGCCTGTACTATCAGAAATCGTTAGTAAATTAATGGCAAAAAATGTCGAAAATCGTTATCAGAGTGCATTAGGAGTGAAGTTTGATTTAGAAAAATGTTCAACTCAACTTCAAAAAATAGGTCAAATTGAATACTTTGAAATTGCTCAAAAAGATGTAAGCGATCGCTTTACCATCCCCGAAAAACTCTATGGCAGAGAAAACGAAGTAAATCAACTATTAGGTGCCTTTGAAAGAGTCAGCACAGGTAACACCGAAATCATGCTAGTGGCGGGATTTTCTGGAATTGGAAAAACTGCCGTAGTTAACGAAGTACATAAACCCATTGTTCGGCAACGGGGTTATTTTATTAAAGGCAAATATGACCAATTTAAACGCAACATTCCCTTTAGTGCCTTTGTGCAAGCTTTCCGCGACTTAATGGGGCAATTACTATCTGAATCAGATGCCAAATTGCAAAGCTGGAAAAATCAAATTATAGTAGCAGTGGGAGAAAATGGACAAATCTTAATTGACGTAATTCCTGAGTTAGAAAATATCATTGGCAAACAGCCACCAGCCACAGAACTATCAGGCAGTGCTGCCCAAAATCGGTTTAACCTCCTATTTCAAAAGTTTGTACAAGTTTTCACTCATCAAGAACATCCCTTAGTAATGTTTTTGGATGACTTGCAATGGGCAGATTCTGCATCCCTGAATTTATTAAAAATACTGCTACAAGATACAGGATATTTATTAGTATTAGGAGCTTATCGCGATAATGAAGTTTCACCAGTACATCCATTTATTTTAACTGTAGATGAGATTGTAAAAACTGGAGCAACAGTTAATACAATGACCTTGCCACCGTTAAGGGAATCAGAGATGAATTGCTTGGTAGCAGATACGCTGAAGTGCCAATTATCCCTGACCGAGCCTTTGACTAAATTAGTTTATCAAAAAACCCAAGGAAATCCTTTCTTTGCCACCCAGTTTCTCAAAGTCTTACATGATGATAAGTTAATTAGTTTTGATTGGGACATTTGCCATTGGCAGTGCGATATTGCCAAAGTCAAAGCCTTAGCAATTACTGATGATGTAGTAGAGTTTATGGCATTGCAATTACAGAAATTGCATATAGAGACTCAAAATCTTCTCAAACTAGCGGCTTGTATTGGAGCCGAGTTTGATTTGAATACTTTAATAATTGTTAGTGAGAAATCTGTAGGAACAACAGCTATGATTTTATGGGAAGCATTACAAGAAGGCTTATTAATTCCCACTACCAGAATCTATAAATTTTTTACACAATCGGATAGTGAAGAAGTTTTGCCAGCCTCAGCCAATCCGACTTATCGGTTTTTACACGATCGGGTTCAACAAGCTGCCTATTTGTTGATTCCAGAGGAACAGAAACAACTGACTCATCTTGCCATTGGACAACTGCTTTTACAAAATACTGACAAAGCGCAACAAAATGAACGGATTTTTGAGATTGTCAATCAGTTAAATTATGGCATTTCACTTCTTTCCTCACTCGCTCAGTGTGAGCAGTATGCTCAATTAAATCTGAGGGCTGGTCGCAAAGCCAAAGAATCAACTGCCTATAGCGCAGCACAGAATTACCTCGCTCAGGGAATACAGCTATTAAGGGCAAGTGATTGGGAGGTTAATCCTAATCTGAGGCAAAGCTTGTACGAGGAAGCGGCAGAAGTCGCATTGCTCAATTGTGATTTTGAGCAGATGGAATCTCTGATTCAGGTTGTCTTACAACAAACTACTACCTTACTTGGACAGGTGAAAGTATATGAGGTCAAACTCCAAGCATATAAGGTACAAAATCAACAGCTTCAGGCGATTAAAATTGGTCTAGAAATCCTTCAGAAATTGGGGGTAAGTTTTCCTGAGTCCGTCACCCCTTTAGAAATTCAACAGTACGTCGAAAATACACTGGCATCTTTACCGAGTTGTGCGATCGAAGAGTTAGTAAACTTCCCAGTCATGCAAGATGCGAATGCTTTAGCTGCTTTACGAATTATGACTAGCCTGGTTCCGTCCGTTCATCAGGTGGCTCCTCACCTTTTTCCAATTATTGCCTGTCAAGAGGTCAATTTATCGCTTAAATACGGTAATTCACCTTTTTCTGCACCGGGATACGCAGATTTTGGGATTATTGTCAGCAGTGTGTTGAATAAGCTAGAAGAAGGGTATCAATTTGGACAGCTAGCACTTAAAATCATGGAGCAATTCTCTGACAGATCGGTTCAGAGCATGACTCAGTTTAAGGTTGCTGCCTTTAATCAATCGAATCGAGAAAGCATTCAAAAAGCGATTAATTTATTGAAGGAGTCCTATCAAGTTGGATTAGAAACAGGAGATTCAGTTCACTCACTTGTTTCCACTTCGTTTAGGTTAATGTACACCTATTTAAGTGGTGCAGAGGGGCTAGAAACATTACTAGAAGAACTTGCTATTTATCAAGCAAATTTTGCAACAAGTCAACATTTTTTAAGTTGGGCACATATCCTGCGCAATTCTATCAAAAACCTTACTGAGTTTAGCGAAACTCCAAGCTGTCTTGGTAGTGATGCTAGCGATGAAGCGGAGTACCTATCAAGACTATGTAAAGAAAATGATGAAGTAGCCCTCCATCTATTTTATCTATGTAAGTTGATGTTGAGCTTCTTGTTTAGAGATATTGCTGTTGCAATTCAGGATGCAGATGAAGGCGAAAAATATCTTAAAGCTGGTATGGGAATGCCTTCTGCACCAGTTTATTATTACTATGATTCATTAGCTCGTCTGACACTTTATCCAACGGTCGATCCTTCGCAGCAAGTAAAACTTCTCTCTCAAGTTGAAACTAACCAAGCAAAAGTAGGCATCTATGTCAGTGCTGCACCAATCAATTATCAACACAAGTATTTTCTGGTAGAAGCACTACGGTGCTGCATTTTAGGTAACAGAGCAGAAGCGATCGATCTGTACGATCGCGCGATCGCTGGAGCTAAAGCCAATGGCTACATCCAAGAAGAGGCTTTAGCCAATGAACTAGCCGCCAAATTTTATCTCGACTGGGGCAAAGAAAAAGTAGCTCAAGCCTACATGATTGAAGCCTACTACGGCTATGCTCGCTGGGGAGCCAAAGCCAAAGTTGCAGACCTAGAACGTCGCTACGGGCAACTGCTGGCTCCTATCCTCGGGCAAGCTCACTCTGCCCTCTCGGTCAACGAAACCGTCTTTGCAGTAGGAACCGTCACCTCCAGCAGTTCCTCCTCCACTGTCTCCAATTCCCTCGACCTCTGTGCCATCCTCAAAGCTTCCCAAACACTCTCAAGCGAAATCGAACTCGAAAAACTACTTTCATCGTTGCTTGAGATCGTCATCGAAAATGCGGGGGCCGATAAATGCGTGTTAATGCTGTTGCGAGACGAACACCTGCTAATTAAAGGGTCAATTACCCTGGGGTCAGAGCCGGTCGTGTTGCAGCGCCTTCTGGTTGAAGAGAGTCAGGAAATTCCCCACAGACTAATTTACAAAGTCAAGCACGAGAGGCAGACTGTTGTGCTGCTGGATGCGACAGCCGAGCCGACCTTAATAAATGACCCGTATATCATGCGTCAGCAGCCGAAGAGTATTTTGTGCAGCCCGATTTTGCATCAAGGGAAGTTGCGGGGCATTTTATATCTAGAAAATAATTTAGTAACGGGGGCGTTCACGAGCGATCGCATCGAACTGCTCAATTTACTCTGCGCTCAAGCGGCAATTTCTATAGAAAATGCCCGACTTTATGAGCGAGCGCAAACCTATGCCCAACAGCTAGAACAAGCCTTACAAAACTTGCAGCAAACCCAATTGCAAATGATTCAAAGCGAAAAGATGTCGGCTTTGGGAAACTTAGTAGCTGGCGTTGCTCATGAAATTAATAACCCCGTCGGCTTCCTAACTGGCAATTTGAATGAAGCCAAACGCACAGTTCAAGACTTAACAGAACATCTAGCTTTGTATCGCACCCAAGCATCTGCTGCCAACATTGCCGACCATGCGGTCGAGATTGATTTAGACTATATCATCGAAGATTTGCCCAAAATGATTGACTCGATGCAACTGGGATGCGATCGCATCAAAGGTATTAGCACTTCACTCCGCACGTTTTCTAGAGCCGACAAAGACTACAAAGCGCCCTTCAACATCCACTCTGGACTCGACAGCACAATCTTAATTCTCAAATATCGATTGAAAGCCAACGAGCGGCGACCCGCAATCGTTGTAGTGAAAGACTACGGGAATATTCCCGAGATCGAATGCTTCCCCGGACAGCTTAACCAGGTGTTTATGAACATTTTTGCCAATGCGATCGATGCACTGGAAGAATCAAATACAAATCGCAGCTTTGCAGAGATCGAGGCTAATCCCAACCGCATTACCATTCAAACCTCCTTAGTAGATAACGGCGTAAAAATTAGTATTGCTGATAATGGTCGGGGGATGAATGAAGAAATTAAAGCCAAAATATTTGACCATTTATTTACGACAAAAGCAGTCGGGAAAGGGACGGGTTTGGGATTGGCGATCGCGCGTCAAATCGTCGTCGAAAAACATAGCGGTTCCCTTCACGTCAATTCTATAATGGGAACAGAAACTGAATTTATCGTCACCTTACCCACTCACACTTAACAAAAAAGTTAAGACTCTCTCTTCTTTAGGCTCATTTAAACAAGCAATCGCTCATCAATTATCAAACAACAATAACCATGAATAACTTTGACAAAAATAGCGACACTCCTACAAATGTTCAAATTCCCAACTATCAAATTATCTCCACAGTTTATTCAGGAAGTCGCACCTTGGTATATCGGGCTATCCGTACATCAGACCAATTACCTGTGGTCATCAAAATTCTGAAAAACGACTATCCCACCTTTAGCGAACTCGTGCAGTTTCGCAATCAATACACCATTACCAAAAACCTTAATTCACCTAGTATCGTCCAAACCTACAGCCTGGAACCCTATGAAAATGGCTATGCGCTGGTAATGGAAGACTTTGGCGGGATTTCTCTTCAGGAATGGGCGATTAAAGGGAAGAACGCACTATCTTTGAGAGAGTTTTTGTCAATCGCGATCGCACTGTGCAATACCTTAGATCTACTGTATCGCGAGCGCATCATTCACAAAGACATTAAACCCAGCAATATCTTAATTAATCCTGAAACCAAACAAGTCAAATTAATCGATTTTAGTATTGCATCCTTGTTACCGCGAGAAACCCAAACACTAATCAATCCCAATGTCTTAGAAGGAACACTAGCTTACATTTCCCCAGAACAAACTGGTCGGATGAATCGGGGGATTGACTATCGGACTGATTTTTATTCTTTAGGCGTGACTTTCTACGAATTACTGACAGTCAAATTGCCTTTTGAATCCAATGACCCCATGGAGTTAGTACATTCTCATATTGCCAAAGCCTCGCCTTTAGTACATGAAATTAATTCTCAAATTCCCTTTGTACTATCACAAATAGTCACCAAACTGATGGCGAAAAATGCCGAATCCAGATATCAGAGTGCGTTGGGGATCAAGTTTGATTTAGAAAATTGTTTAACTCAGTTACAAGTTACGGGTTCAATTGAGAGCTTTGAGATTGCACAGAGGGATGTATGCGATCGCTTCATTATTCCCGACAAACTATACGGACGAGAAGCCGAGGTATCAACTCTACTCCAAGCCTTTGAGCGAGTCAGTCAAGGAGCCACAGAAATGATGCTAGTCGCTGGTTTTTCGGGGATTGGAAAAACAGCAGTTGTCAACGAAGTGCATAAACCTATTGTCAGGCAACGCGGTTATTTTATCAAAGGAAAATTTGACCAATTTCAACGGAATATTCCCTTCAGTGCTTTTGTGCAAGCGTTCCGAGATTTAATGGGACAATTGTTAACCGAAAGCGATCCACAAATCCAGCACTGGAAAAACCAAATATTATCAGCAGTTGGAGAAAATGGTCAAGTAATTATTGAAGTCATCCCCGAACTAGAAACAATTATTGGTCCACAACCATCCGCACCAGAATTATCAGGAACAGCCGCCCAAAATCGGTTTAATTTATTGTTTCAAAATTTTACCCAAGTTTTTACCAGTGCTGAACATCCCTTAGTGATGTTCTTAGATGATTTGCAATGGGCAGATTCAGCATCGCTGAAGTTAATGCAATTATTAATGGCTGATACAAGTCATCTTTTATTAATTGGTGCCTACCGCGATAACGAAGTCAATCCAGCACATCCATTAATGTTGACTTTGAGTGAAATCCAAAAAACAGTCTTCACGATTAATACGATTACTTTAGCACCACTGAGTCAAGTCACAGTGACTCAATTAGTTGCTG
Source organism: Microcoleus sp. MOSTC5 (assembly GCF_036701825.1). Taxonomy (NCBI): domain Bacteria; kingdom Bacillati; phylum Cyanobacteriota; class Cyanophyceae; order Oscillatoriales; family Microcoleaceae; genus Microcoleus; species Microcoleus sp. MOSTC5. The sequence continues at coordinate 103,374 of NZ_JAUBRK010000005.1, forward strand.
ATACCCTGAAATGCAGAAAAAATTTAGCTTTGCCTCTTTCTCAATTGGTATTTCAGAAAACCAAAGGAAATCCCTTTTTTGCTACACAGTTTCTCAAGGTATTACATCAAGAGCAACTGATTCAGTTCACCCCCCCAGCCCCCCCTTATCAAGGGGGGGCTACGGGGGGGTGGCAATGTGACATTGCACAAGTTAAGCAGCAAGCAGTTACGGATGATATTGTGGCTTTTATGGCATTGCAATTAGGAAAAATGCCTCCCTCAACTCAACAGGTATTGCAGTTAGCAGCTTGTATTGGGAATCAGTTTGATTTAGTAACTTTGGCAATTGTTTCGGAACACTCAGAGGTAGAAACGGCTTCTAATTTGTGGAGATCACTGCAAGAAGGATTGATTTTACCAATTAGTAGTTCTTATAAATTTTATCATGGGGAAGAGCAGCAAGAATCGGCAGTGGAAAGTGAGAATAGCTCTAAACAAATAGCTAAATATAGCTTTTTACACGATCGCGTCCAACAAGCCGCCTATTCCCTAATTCCCGATCGCCAGAAAGCTTCAATCCATCTGAATATAGGTCAACTGCTGCTCGCTCGCACATCAGATATAGAACAGACCAACAAACTATTTGATATCGTCAATCACCTGAACAGGGGATTGAAATTGGTCCTTGAGCCCGCAGAACGAGAGAAAATTGCCCAGTTAAACGGACTCGCCGCCAAAAGAGCCAGGTCTGCAACCGCATATCAGTCTGCTATGACCTACGCAACTACGGGAATCACGCTGCTAAAGCCCGATTGTTGGCAAAGTCAGTATGAATTGGCTCTAATGTTGCATGAATTGGCGGCTGAAAATGCCTTTCTTGCTGGAGAACTCGAGCAAATGGAACATTGGGCCGAGATAGTGTTGCAAGAAGCGAAAACACTACTCGATCGGGTGAAAATCTACGAGATAGAGATTCAAAACCATATATTCCAGCATCAATTCTTGGATGCGCTCGCCTTGGCGAAACAAGTGCTAAGTCAATTGGGTATTCAATTACCCGATTGTCCTACTCAGGAAGATATCCAGCAGGGATTTCAGTATACGGTGAACCTGTTGGCAGGTAGACCGATCGAGGAGTTATTAAACCTGCCCCCCATGACGGCATCTGAACCCCTGGCAGCGATGAGAATTGCCGCCAGCGCTGCACCAGGCATTTATAATACAAATCCTTTGTTATATCCATTACTGATTTTTTCGCAGGTAAATGCCTCGATTCAACATGGCAACGCACCGTTCTCTGCCTTCTTTTATGTCAGCTATGGCCTGCTCTTGAATGGCATTTTAGAAGACATGGAAGCGGCAGAGCGGGCTGGCAAGCTAGCGTTAGCGGTAATCGAAAAACTCAATGCCAAGGAGGTTGAATGTAGAATCCGCGTCATATTGGGGGCATTTGTTCTGCATGGAACTACTCATTTGCAAATGTCAGTGCCAGTTCTACGGGAAAGCTACCAAATTGGATTAGATACCGGAGATTTGGAATTTGCGGGTTATGGCGCATTTCATAGCTGCAAAATTGCCTACTTCAGCAGTCAGGAACTCTTAACGCTGGAGCGAGATATCCACGTCTACAGTCAGATGCCGAAGAATCTCAAGCAGGTTCAGACGTTTAACTGCTTTCAAATACTCAGACAGGCGGTTTTAAAACTGTTGGGCAATGCTCACAATTCCCAGCTTTTGGTGGGCGATATGTGCGACGAGGCGCAGTTCCTACCCCAGTTGTTGGCAGCCAACGATCTGCAGGGGCTTCATTTCTTCTATCTCCATAAATTGATTCTTGGCTATCTGTTTGGTGAAACGGCGCAATCCCTGTCAGAGATTGCGACTGAGGGCAGACAGTATTTAGCAGCAGGGGCAGGTATTGTTACGGTGCCAATCTTTTACTTCTATGATTCTCTTGCTGCTTTAACTGGAGATTGTAGTGGGGATTCTGATTTGACCGATCGCTTGCAACGGGTAGCAGAAAATCAGACAAAGTTGCACAAGCGAGCGCACCATGCACCGATGAACTACTTGCACAAGTGGCATTTAGTGGAGGCAGAAAAATGTCGAGTGTTAGGTGAAAAAGCCTCAGCGATCGACTATTACGATCGCGCCATTTCAGGAGCCAAAGAAAACGGTTATATCCAAGAAGAAGCACTTGCTAACGAACTGGCGGCAAAGTTCTACCTCGACTGGGGCAAAGAGCGCATTGCCCAAGAATACATCACCCAAGCCTACTACGGCTATGCTCGCTGGGGTGCTAAAGCTAAAGTTGCCGACTTGGAAAGGCGCTATCGGCAACTGCTGGCTCCCATATTACAGCAAACCCGTTCTCCCCTCTCCACTAATGAAACCATCTTCGCCTTGGGAAGTCTCACTTCCACAATTGGAGCAACTTCTAGCAGTAGCAGTGTCTCTGTCGCTTTAGATTTAGCTGCAATTCTCAAAGCTTATCAAACTATTTCAGGTGAAATCGAATTTGAAAAACTGCTTTCATCGTTGCTTTCGATCCTCATCGAAAATGCGGGAGCCAATAAATGCGTGTTAATGCTCTTGCGAGACTCGCGCCTACTGATTAAAGGGTCAATTACTGTGGGAACGGAACCAGTCGTATTGCAACGCCTTCCCATTGAAGAGTGCCAAGACATTCCCCACAAACTAATTTACAAAGTCAAGCACGAGCGGCGAACTGCTGTGCTGATTGATGCTAGTGCCGATCCGACTTTAGCTAATGACCCGTATATTATTCGTCAGCAGCCTTCTAGTATCTTGTGCAGCCCGATTTTGCATCAGGGCAAGTTGTTGGGCATTTTATATCTAGAAAATACTTTAGTAACGGGGGCGTTTACGAGCGATCGCGTCGAACTCCTCAACATACTTTGCGCTCAAGCTGCTATCTCACTAGAAAATGCTCGTCTCTATCAGGAAGCCCAACAAATGCTGGCAGAACTCAGTGCCAGCAAAGCCCGCTTTCAGAAGCTGGTGGATAATGTGCCTGGGATGATTTACCAGATCCGTCTGGATCTCGATGGTTCTGTTTCAATTCCCTACGTTAGTCCAGGCTGCGCCGATCTATATGAAGTACCACCTGAAGAGTTCTTGACAGGAATCAGAGACTTTCGGATGCTGGAGTATCCCGACGATCGCCCAGCCATGACCCAGGCGTTCGTCCATTCTGCCCAGACTCTCATGCCATTTGAGCAGGAATGGCGTATTGTTACGACCTCTGGCACTGTGAAATGGGTGCAGGCGGCATCACGACCAGAACGGCAAGCCGACGGTTCGATTATCTGGGATGGCGTGACGATCGATATTAGCGATCGCAAACTTGCAGAGAAATCTCTCAGACTCACTCAGTTTGCCATCGATCGTTCCAGCGTGCCGGTCTGGTGGGTTAAACCTAGTGGACAGATTTCTTATGTTAATGATGCCGCCTGCCGCGATCTCGGCTATTCCCGAATAGAGATTTTGCAAAAACACGTTTGGGACTTCAACCCCGATCTTTCGTCAGAAGCTTGGAAAAAGCATTGGCAGGAGGTTAAAGAGCAGGGTTCCTGTGTCTTGGAAACTTACAATTTCAACAAATCAGGGCATTGCTATCCGGTAGAAGTAACAGTTAACTACCTTGAACTCGACGGCGAAGAGTACAACTGTACGTTTGTGAAAAATATTAGCGATCGCCAACTTGCAGAAGCACAACTCCGAGCATCTCAACAACGACTCCAGCTATTGGTTCAACAAACTCCACTAGCAGTGATAGAGTGGGATACCAATTTTCAGGTTACTGACTGGAACCTAGCAGCAGAAAGAATCTTTGGCTACACCAAGCAGGAAGCTTTGGGGCGTAAATTCACATTCATTATTCCTCAAAGCATTCAAGCAGAAATGGAGCTAGTTAGCATCGATATCATATCGCAGCAGGGCGGTAATTACAGTATCAATGAAAATGTTACCAAGGATGGCAAAAGTATTATTTGTGCTTGGTATAACAATCCACTTGTGAATGCCAAGGGCGAGTTAATTGGAGTTGTTTCCTTGGCAGATGATATTACCGAGCGCCAACTAGCCGAAGCGGTCATCATTCAAAAATCTCAAGAATTAGAGCAAGCCTTACATGATTTGCAGCAAACCCAATTGCAAATGATTCAAAGTGAAAAAATGTCAGCGTTGGGTAACTTAGTTGCTGGTGTCGCTCACGAAATCAATAACCCCGTTGGCTTCCTAACTGGCAATTTGAGTGAAGCCAAATCCACAGTTCAAGACTTAGTGGAGCATCTCAATCTCTATCGATCTCGCGCACCAGAAACAGAGATTGCAGACCATGCCGAAGATATCGATTTAGATTATATCATCGAAGACTTGCCCAAAATGATTGATTCGATGCAATTGGGCTGCGATCGCATCAAAGGTATCAGCACTAGCCTTCGCACGTTTTCTAGAGCTGACAAAGACTACAAAGTTGCTTTTAACATCCACGAGGGCATCGATAGCACGACCTTAATTCTCAAATATCGATTGAAAGCCAACGATGAGCGGCCTGCGATTGAAGTAGTGAAAGATTACGGCAATATTCCGGCGATCGAATGCTTCCCCGGACAGCTTAACCAGGTGTTTATGAACATTTTCGCCAATGCGATCGATGCGTTGGATGAATCAAATACTGGTCGAATTTTTTCGGAAATTCAGGCGAATCCCAACCGCATTACAATTACTACTTCAAGAGAAAACCATCAGGTCAAAATTGTCATTGCTGATAATGGTCAGGGGATGGATGAATCTGTCAAACAAAAAATATTTGACCATTTGTTTACTACAAAATCGGTTGGAAAAGGTACGGGATTGGGATTGGCGATCGCGCGTCAAATTATCGTCGAAAAACATGGCGGTTCCCTGAACGTCAACTCTATAATGGGAACAGGAACTGAATTTATCATCACCTTGCCAACTAAATCCGAACAAAAAAGTTAATTTTCTGCCAGCATTCAGACTCATTTAACAACGACTGACTCATCAATTATAAAACAGCAACAGTCATGAATAGCTCTAACACAAAGAACAACAATCATCCAACTGTTCAAATTCCCAACTATCAAATTATCGAACCAGTTTATTCAGGAAGTCGCACCTTGGTATATCGGGCTATCCGTACCAACGATCGACTACCTGTCGTCATCAAACTGCTGAAAAACGACTATCCTACCTTTAGCGAGCTGGTGCAATTTCGCAATCAATATACCATTGCTAAAAACCTTTGTCAACCTGGAATCATCAAAACTTATAGTCTCGAACCCTATCGAAATGGCTATGCCTTAGTGATGGAAGATTTCGGGGGAATTTCTCTTCACGAATGGGCGATTAAAGGGAAGAACGCACTATCTTTGAGAGAGTTTTTGTCAATCGCGATCGCCCTGTGCAATACCTTAGATATATTGTACCGCGAGCGCATCATTCACAAAGACATTAAACCGAGCAATATCTTAATTAATCCCGAAACCAAACAAGTCAAATTAATCGACTTTAGTATTGCATCTTTGCTACCGCGAGAAACCCAAACACTAATCAATCCCAATGTTTTAGAAGGAACACTAGCTTATATTTCCCCAGAACAAACCGGCCGAATGAATCGGGGGATTGACTATCGAACAGACTTCTATTCTCTAGGCGTAACTTTCTACGAATTACTCACAAGAGAGTTACCTTTTCAATCAAACAATCCAATGGAATTGGTGCATTGCCATATTGCGAAAGCCTCGCCTTTAGTACATGAAATCACTTCTAAAATTCCCTCTGTACTATCAGAAATAGTCACCAAAATGATGGCAAAAAATGCCGAATCCAGATATCAGAGTGCGTTGGGGATCAAGTTTGATTTAGAAAATTGTTTAACTCAGTTACAAGTTTATGGTAAAATTGAGAGCTTTGAGATTGCACAGAGGGATGTATGCGATCGCTTCCTCATCCCCGATCGACTCTATGGACGAGAAACCGAAGTAAAAACCCTACTCCAAGCCTTTGAGCGAGTCAGTCTGGGTGCAGCAGAAATGATGTTAGTATCTGGGTTTTCTGGAATTGGAAAAACAGCCGTTGTCAACGAAGTGCATAAACCAATTGTTCGCCAACGCGGTTATTTCATTAAAGGCAAATACGATCAATTTCAGCGCAACATTCCCTTCAGTGCTTTTGTGCAAGCATTCCGAGATTTAATCGGGCAGTTATTAACAGAAAGCGAGACTCAAATCCAAGAATGGAAAAATAAGATATTATCAGCAGTTGGAGAAAATGGACAAGTCATTATTGAAGTCATTCCCGAACTAGAAACAATTATCGGTCAGCAATCACCCGCACCAGAATTATCAGGAACAGCCGCCCAAAACCGCTTTAATTTATTGTTTCAAAAATTCACCCAAGTCTTTACCAGTGCTGAACATCCCTTAGTAATGTTCTTAGATGATTTGCAATGGGCAGATTCAGCATCGCTGAAGTTAATGGAGCTATTAATGGCTGATACAAGTTATCTTTTATTAATAGGTGCCTACCGCGATAACGAAGTTAATCCAGCACATCCATTAATCTTGACATTGAGTGAGATTCAAAAAAACCAAGCAACGATTAATACGATTACTTTAGCGCCATTGAGTCAAGTCAAAGTCAATCAATTAGTTGCTGACACACTGAAATGTTCAGAAACTTTGGCATTACCTCTTTCTCAATTAATCTCTCAAAAAACTCAAGGAAATCCGTTTTTCGCTACCCAGTTTCTCAAAGCATTACATCAAGATCGACTGATTCAATTCACGCCCCCAACCCCCCCTTACCAAGGGGGAGCTACAGGGGGGTGGCAATGTGACATTGCACAAGTGAATCAGCAAGCAGTTACAGATGACGTTGTGGTCTTTATGGGTTTTCAATTGCGAAAACTACCGCCATCAACTCAACAGATATTGCAGTTAGCAGCTTGTATTGGCAATCAGTTTGATTTAGCAACTTTGGCAATTGTTTCAGAACACTCAGAAATTGAAACCTCGGCGGATTTATGGAAAGCATTACAAGAAGGGTTGATATTGCCGCTGAGCGATGTTTATAAGTTTTATCAGGGAGAAGAAAATGAGAGATTGGTAGCGTCAAATGAAAATACTACTAAACAAATAGCCAAGTATAGATTTTTACATGACCGAGTACAACAAGCAGCTTATTCCCTGATTCCGGATGAGCAAAAAACAGCAACTCATCTCAAAATTGGACAATCACTTCAACAAAAATTCTCCGAGCTAGAGCAAGAGGAAAAACTGTTCGATCTGGTCGGGCATTTGAATTTAGGAATTGAGTTAATTATTCAACCGCAAGAACGAGAATCCTTAGCTCAACTTAACTTAAAAGCGGGACAGAAAGCTAGAAATTCTACAGCATACACTGCGGCAATAGTTTATCTGCAAACAGGGATTGAGTTACTGACAGCTAACTGCTGGCAAAATCAGTATAAATTGACTCTAAGCCTCTATATTGCTGCTACCGAAGCCGCTTATTTGAATGCCGATCTTGACAGGATGCAACAGATGGCAGCACTGGTGTTAGAAGAAGCTCAAACAATTTTAGACAAAGTTAAAATTTACGAAATTCAAATCATGGCACTGACAGCCCAGAGTCAGATGTTAGAAGCTATTGCAGTGGCCAGAGATGCCTTGGGGCAATTGGGAGTTGAATTCCCGACTGCACCTGATGAAGCCAAAATTAGCCAAGTGCTACAGACTCTTGCAGGTCAACTAAGCAATAGACGGATTGAAGAACTAATCGATCTCCCGATCGTGAGCGATCCTCAGACTCAGGCCGCCATGCAAATGTTAGGAATGTTATTTGCACCTATTATCCAGGGAATGCCGGGATTACTGCCTATACTGAGCGCGACGATGGTGAGTTTATCCCTCCAGTTTGGGAATTCGCCTGCATCAACAGTGGGGTATGTGATTTATGGTCTGGTACTGTGTGGTTTTTTGGGAGAAGTGGAAACAGGCTATAGCTTTGGGCGATTGGCATTGAATTTGATTGACCGATTTAATGTGCGGGAATTCAAGAGCAAGGTTTTACTTCTATTTGGGTCTTTTATCCAACATCGTCAGGAAGCTGTGAGGGCAACGATGCTGACGGGTAAAGATGGCTATGCGACTGGTATAGAAACTGGCGATTTTTTCAACGCTGGCTATAGCATCGGCATTTACTTAAATGCCAAACTTTTTGGTGGGGTAGAACTAGACACTTGGGAACCTGAGATTGCAGTTTACAGGGGCGTTCTGGCAGAGGTAAAGCAATATTCTGCAAAGACTTATTTGGATATAAAACAGCAGGCGATACAAAACTTGAGGGAAACTCATATTCTGTCGGATTGCTTAATTGGTGATGCCTACGATGAAAGGGTGATGATTCCCAAGCACCATCAGGACAACGATCTTTGTGCGATCGCTATTGCTTACTTCTACAAATTTTTCCTGGCCTACTGTTTTGGCAATTACACGGCTGCCCTAGACCATAGCGCTCAAGTCAAACAGCATTTAATGGCAATATCAGGCTTGATTTTTATTCCCATTTTCCATTTCTATACAGCTCTAACGCATTTGGCACTCTTCCCCAGGCAGCCAGAAATTGAGCAAGCCGAACTTCTCGCTTTGGTGGAAACCCATCAAACTATTTTGCATCAATGGGCGCAGAATGCTCCCATGAACCATCAGCATAAATGGTATTTAGTTGAGGCCCAAAAGTATCGGGTTTTAGGCAATAAAGCCGAAGCAATTGAACATTACGATCGCGCCATTTCAGGAGCCAAAGCCAACGAATACATCCAAGAAGAAGCACTAGCCAATGAACTAGCCGCCCAATTTTACCTCGACTGGGGTAAAGTACGCATTGCCCAGGAATACATGACGAACGCCTACTATGGCTATGCTCGTTGGGGCGCTAAAGCCAAAGTCGCCGACTTGGAGCGATGCTATCGGCAACTTCTCGCCCCCATCCTCCAGCAAACCCGTTCTCCCTTCTCCCCTCACGAAACTATATTCTCATTGGGGAGTAGCTCCACCAGTTCTCCCAGTTCCAGCAGTAGCAGCGTCTCTGTAGCTTTAGATTTAGCCGCCATTCTCAAAGCTTCCCAAACTATCTCAGGTGAAATCGAATTTGAAAAACTACTCTCGGCATTGCTGCATATTGTCATAGAAAATGCGGGGGCTGATAAATGCGTCTTCATGCTCTTGCGAGACAATCATCTACTGATCGAAGGGTCAATTATCGAGGGCGCGGAGCCAGTCGTGTTGCAGCGCCTTCTGGTTGAGGACTCTCAGGATATTCCCCTGAAGCTGATTTACAAAGTCAAGCACAACAGGCAGACCGCTGTGCTGCTGGATGCGACGGCCGATCCGACTTTAGCCAATGACCCGTATATCATTCGTCAGCAGCCGTATAGTATCTTGTGCAGCCCGATTTTGCATCAGGGCAAGTTGATGGGCATTTTATATCTAGAAAATAATTTAGCGAGGGGGGCATTTACAAGCGATCGCGTCGAACTCCTCAACCTACTTTGCGCTCAAGCTGCTATCTCCCTAGAAAATGCCCGACTTTATCAGCAGTCACAAACCTATTCCCAACAGCTAGAGCACTCGCTCGAAAACTTGAGTGCTAGTAACTCTCGCTTTGAGAAACTTGTAGATCGCGTTCCTGGCGTTGTTTATCAAGCCCGATCGACTGCCGATGGGGTCAGATATATCACCTACGTCAGTGCCGAGTGTTACGACTTGTTTGAATTTACGCCAGAGCAAGCGATCGCTAATATGCAGTTTCTTATAGAATCGCTTCATCCAGAGGATGCTGCTAGTTACCAACAGTCCGTTACCGACTCGATACAAACCCTAACTGCTTTGGAGTGGTCAGGGCGAATTGTGACACCATCGGGAATTCTCAAGTGGATTCACATCGAAACTCGCATCGAACAACAGGCGGATGGAACTCTCGTTTGGGATGGATTGGTGTTAGATATTAGCGATCGCAAACGTGCCGAAGCCGCCATCATTCAAAAATCTCAAGAATTAGAGCAAGCCTTACAAAACTTGCAGCAAACCCAATTGCAAATGATTCAAAGCGAAAAAATGTCAGCATTGGGAAATTTAGTAGCTGGGGTTGCTCACGAAATCAACAACCCTGTTGGCTTCCTAACTGGCAATATTACCCCTGCCTTAGATTACATTAAGGATTTGTTTGGATTGCTCGATCTAGTGCAACAAAAATATCCTCAACTAGAGCCAGAGATTCAAGAAGAAATCGAAACCATTGAGCTTGACTATATCCGCGAAGACTTACCTCGGTTAGTTGAGTCGATGCGAGAAGGTGTGAAGCGGATTCAAGACATTAGCGTTAGTCTGCGGACATTCTCGCGTGCGGATAGCGATCGCCCGGTTGCCTGCAATATCCACGAGGGCATTGATAGCACGATTATGATCCTCAAGCATCGTCTGAAAGCCAACGACACTCGCCCCGAAATCAAAGTAATTAAGGAATATAGCGCTCTACCCAAAATCGAATGCTATGCTGGACAATTAAATCAGGTATTCATGAATATTTTGGGGAATGCGATCGATGCTTTGGATGACTTCAATATTGGACGGAGTTATGCAGAGATTAAAGCCAATCCCAATCAAATTATCGTCAAAACAGAATTATCTGGCGATAAAAAACAGGTGGTAATTCGGATTAAAGACAATGGTATTGGCATGAGTGAATCAGTGCGGGAGCAAGTTTTTGATAATTTATTTACTACTAAGAGTGTGGGTCAAGGAACTGGTTTGGGATTAGCGATCGCGCGTCAAATTGTGGAAAAAACTCACGGTGGAAAATTGAACTGTACTTCTCTACTGGGAAAAGGAGCCGAGTTTATCATTACCTTGCCAACTCAAGCCGAACAAAAAAGTTAATTTAACCTAGCATTCAGGATCATTTAAGCAACCACTCACTCATCAATCATCAAATAACAATCACATGAATAACTCCGAGAAAAATAGCGACATTCAGACAATAGTTCAAATTCTCGACTATCAAATTATCGAAAGAGTTTATTCAGGAAGTCGCACCTTAGTTTATCGGGCAGTCCGTACATCAGACCAATTACCTGTCGTCATCAAACTGCTCAAAAATGACTATCCTACCTTTAGCGAACTGGTACAGTTTCGCAATCAATATACTATTGCCAAAAATCTCAACTCACCCTTAATTATCGAAACTTATAGCCTGTCACCCTATCACAATGGTTATGCGTTAGTAATGGAAGACTTTGGGGGGATTTCTCTTCAGGAATGGGGAGTGAAAAGGAAAAATCTACCCTCTTTGAGAGAGTTTTTAGAAATGGCGATCGCACTGTGCAATATCTTAGATATATTGTATCGCGAGCGCATCATTCACAAAGACATCAAACCCAGCAATATCTTAATTAATCCCGCAACTAAACAAGTCAAATTAATTGACTTTAGTATCGCCTCTTTACTTCCAAGAGAAACCCAAACACTCATCAATCCTAATGTGTTAGAAGGGACACTTGCTTACATTTCTCCGGAACAAACAGGCAGAATGAATCGGGGAATTGACTATCGGACTGACTTTTATTCTTTAGGTGTCACCTTCTACGAATTACTGACAGGAGAGTTACCTTTTCAATCAAATGACCTGATGGAGTTAGTACATGGTCATATTGCCAAAGCAGCACCTTTAGTACAGGAAGTTAACCCACAAATTCCGGATGTACTCTCAGATATTGTCAACAAATTGATGGCAAAGAATGCCGAATCCAGATATCAGAGTGCTTTGGGACTGAAATACGATCTAGAAAAGTGTTTAGATCGACTACAAGTTACGGGTTTGATTGAGAGCTTTGAAATTGGACAACGGGATCTGTGCGATCGCTTTCTCATCCCCGACAAACTCTATGGACGAGAAACCGAAGTAAAAGCCCTACTCCAAGCCTTTGAGCGAGTCAGTCTTGGAGCCACAGAAATGATGCTAGTCGCTGGGTTTTCTGGAATTGGAAAAACAGCAGTTGTCAATGAAGTTCATAAACCAATTGTTCGCCAGCGTGGTTATTTCATTAAAGGCAAATACGATCAATTTCAGCGCAACATTCCCTTCTCTGCTTTTGTGCAAGCATTCCGCGACTTAATGGGGCAATTGTTAACCGAAAGCGAGGCTGAAATCCAAGAATGGAAAAATAAGATATTATCAGCAGTTGGAGAAAATGGACAGGTAATTATTGAAGTCATCCCCGAATTATCAAGAATCATCGGTCAACAACCACCGACTCCTGAATTATCAGGAACAGTAGCCCAAAATCGATTTAATTTATTATTTCAAAAATTTACCAAAGTTTTTGCCAGTGCTGAACATCCCTTAGTCATATTTTTAGATGACTTGCAATGGGCAGATTCGGCATCTCTGAACTTAATGCAGATATTAATGGCTGATACAAGTCATCTTTTTATTATTGGAGCCTATCGCGATAACGAAGTTAATCCGGGACATCCCTTAATGTTGACCTTGGGTGAGATGCAAAAAACACTCTTCACAATTAATACGATTACCTTAACACCCTTGAGTCAATTACAAGTCAATCAATTAGTAGCTGATACGTTAAAATGTTCCGAAAATTTAGCATTGCCCCTGACTCAATTAGTTTTTCAGAAAACTCAAGGAAATCCTTTTTTTGCGACACAGTTTCTCAAAGCATTGTATCAAGATGGATTCATTCAATTTGATTTTGAGTTGGGTGCTTGGCAATGCGATATTGCTCAGGTACGTCGGCAAGCACTGACCTCGGATGTGGTGGAGTTTATGGCATTACAATTGCAAAAATTGCCAGCCGAGACTCAAGAAGTGTTAAAATTAGCAGCTTGTATTGGCAATCAATTCGATCTGACAACTTTAGGAATTGTTTGGGAACACTCAGAGGTAGAAACGGCGGCAAGTTTATGGAAAGCCTTACAAGAATGGCTAGTTTTACCGATTAGTGATATTTATAAATTCTATGTTGGGGAAAAAACTCAAGCAGTTTCTCAAGAAAATCAAGAAACTGTTGCCTACAAATTTTTACATGACCGAGTACAACAAGCAAGCTATTCTCTGATTCCCTCAGACCAAAAACAAGCAACTCATCTCAAAATCGGACAATTACTCCAACAAAGCTTATCCGAATTGGAGAAAGAGGAAAAGCTATTTGATATTGTCGGCCATTTGAATTTAGGAATTGAGTTAATGACTCAACCTAGCGATCGCCAAGCATTAGCTCAACTAAATTTACAAGCGGGAGTGAAGGCGAGAAATTCCACAGCTTACGCCGCAGCAAGAGTTTATTTACAAACAGGAATTGAGTTACTGACAGCTAACTGCTGGCAACATCAGTATCAATTAACTTTGAATCTGTATGTTGCATCGGCTGAAGTTGCTTATTTGAATGGTGATTTTGAAGAAATGGAACAGATGGCAGCACTGGTGTTGCGATCGGCTCAAACCATATTAGATCGAGTGAAAATTTATCAGATCCAAATCAGCGCACTGACAGCCCAGAGTCAGATGTTAGAAGCAATATCTGTCGGCAAAAATGCGCTGGTAGAATTGGGGGTTGAGTTCTCATCTGAACCTGATGAAGCCTTGACAGGCAAAGCACTACAAACCCTTGGCGATCGCCTTCAGCGCAAACAGATTTCAGAACTGATTAACCTCCCTGCGATGAGCGACTCAGAGACAATTGCAGCGATGCAACTATTAGCCATGTTGTTTTCAGCGATTTTTGCAGGGTGTCCTGCCTTGCTACCTCTGTATTGCTCCACAATGGTGAGTCTATCTCTCCAATTTGGAAATGCGCCTGCATCAACAATCGGATATGTAGGTTACGGCATGGTGTTGTCTTCTTTTTTAGGAGAAGTAAAAACAGGTTATGACTTTGGGCGACTAGCACTGAGCTTAGTCAATGAGTTGAATGTACGGGAATTTAAGTCCTCAGCTTTACTTTTTTTTGGCGCTTTTCTCCAGCATCGTCAAGAAACACTAAGGTCAGCAATACTAACGCTCAAAGATAGCTATCTAGCGGGGATGGAAACAGGTGATTTCCTCAATGCTGGCTACAGTATCGCTATTTGTTTTTACGATCATCTATTCGGTGGAGTGGCTCTGGACGATTGGGCACTAGAAATAGAAAATTACTGTGTTGTATTAGCAACTCTGAAGCAAGATTCTCCTCTGGCTTACCTAAAGGCAACACAACAGACGGTGCAGAACTTGACAGAAGTTGTCAAGCAACCGGATTTATTAATCGGTACTGCCTACGATGAAACGGTGATGTTCCCTAAGCAGTATCAAAATAACGAACTCACTGTCCTTGCTGTTGTTTATATCTATAAACTGATGCTTGCCTATATTTTTGGCAACTACACCCATGCCCTAGACTACCTTACCCAAGCTAACCGCTATTTGATGGCAGCAACAGGAATGATTCAAATTCCTGTTTTTCATTTCTATGCTGGGTTAACCTACCTGGCACTATGCTCTATGGAGTCAGAAATTGAGCAAGCAAACACTCTGGCCCTGATGGAAATTCATCAAACGAATATTACTCAATGGGCGCATCATGCCCCCATGAATCACCAACATAAAGTTGACTTGATCGAGGCAGAAAAATGCCGAGTTTTAGGACAAAAAGCAGAAGCAATTGAGTTATACGACAAGGCAATTGCTGGAGCCAAAGCCAACGAATATCTCCAGGAGGAAGCCCTTGCCAATGAACTAGCCGCGAAATTTTATCTCAACTGGGGTAAAGAAAAAATTGCCCAAATCTATATGCAAGAAGCCTACTACTGCTACATTCGTTGGGGAGCAAAAGCTAAAGTCGCCGACTTAGAAAAATGCTATCCCCAACTACTGGCTCCCATCCTCCAGCAAACCCGTTCTCCCCTCTCCACTCACGAAACTCTCTTCACATTGGCAAGTGTCACCTCCACCTGTTCTCCCATTTCCAGCAGTAGCAGTGTCTCTACTGCTCTAGATTTAGCTGCCATTCTCAAAGCTTCCCAAACTCTTTCTGCCGAAATCGAATTGTCCAAACTGCTTTCATCGTTGCTTTCTATTGTCATCGAAAATGCGGGGGCCGATAAATGCGTGTTAATGCTCTTGCGAGACGAACGCCTGCTGATCGAAGGGTCAATTATCGTGGGGACGGAGCCAGTCGTGTTGCAGGGCTTTCCCATTGAGGACAGTCAGGATATTCCCCTGAAGCTAATTTATAAAGTGAAGCATGAAAGGCAAACTGTTGTGCTGCTGGATGCGACGGCCGATCCGACTTTAGCCAATGACCCGTATATCATTCGTCAGCAGCCTCATAGTATCTTGTGCAGCCCGATTTTACATCAAGGTAAGTTGATGGGCATTTTATATCTAGAAAATACTTTAGTAAGGGGGGCATTTACAAGCGATCGCGTCGAACTGCTCAATTTACTCTGCGCTCAAGCGGCTATTTCTTTGGAAAATGCCCGACTTTATCGAAATTCCCAGAACTATGCACAAGAGTTAACACAATCTTTAGCAAAATTGCAGGCTACTGAAACCCGCTTCCAAAATTTGGCGAATAATATCCCGGGGATGGTGTACCAATTTCGCCTGGGGCCAGACGGTTCAATTTCAACACCCTACGTTAGTTCTGGTTGTTTGGACTTGTATGAGGTAGAGCCAGAATTGGTGATGACAGGAAAGTTTAGTCTTTACGATCTGCATCATCCTGACGATAACCCAGCGATTGGAAAAGCAATCGCTTACTCTGCCCAAAATCTGACACCCTTTGAGCAAGAATGGCGTATTATTCTGCTTTCTGGAACCGTGAAATGGATTCAATCTGCTGCTAGACCAGAGCGGCTAGCTGATGGATCGATCCTATGGGATGGGGTGGTGATTGATATTAGCGATCGCAAACACATTGAAGCTGAACAAACCCGCCTGTTGGCAATTCTGGAAAGTACATCTGACTTGATTGGCACTGCCGATCCAACTGGTAGAAATCTTTATCTCAACCGGGCCTGGCGGAATCTTTTAGGTTTAGAAAATGAGGCATTAGCAAAGGGTACTGAAATCTCTAAATATCACCCGGAGTGGGCGCTAGAGATAATTGGAAATCAGGGATTACCCGAAGCTATCCGCTCTGGAGTTTGGATGGGTGAGACGGCAGTTTTTGATGGACATGGAGGGGAAATTCCCGTTTCTCAAGTTGTGCTTGCCCACAAATCGAGTGATGGGGAGTTACAGTATTTTTCTACGATTATGAGAGACATCAGCGATCGCAAACAAGCTGAGTCAGCCATCTTGCAAAAATCTCAAGAACTCGAACAAGCTCTACAATCTTTACAACAAGCCCAATTACAAATCGTCCAAAGTGAGAAAATGTCGGCATTGGGTAACTTAGTTGCTGGCGTTGCCCATGAAATTAATAACCCCGTCGGCTTTATTTGGGGTAATTTGAATGAAGCCAAACGCACAGTTCAAGACTTAGTGGAGCATCTCAATCTCTATGGCGATCGCGCCCCGGAAACAGAGATTGCAGACCATGCCGAAGATATCGATTTAGACTATATTATCGAAGATTTGCCCAAAATGATTGACTCGATGCAACTGGGATGCGATCGCATCAAAGATATCAGCACGACGCTCTGCACGTTTTCCCGAGCTGACAAAGATTACAAAGTTCCTTTTAACATTCACTCTGGCATCGACAGCACGATCTTAATTCTCAAATATCGATTGAAAGCCAACGATGAGCGACCCGCCATTGAAGTAGTGAAAAACTACGGCAATATTCCCGAGATCGAATGCTTTCCCGGACAGCTTAACCAGGTGTTTATGAACATTTTTGCCAATGCGATCGATGCACTGGAAGAATCAAATACTGGTCGAACTTTTGCAGAAATCAAGGCTAATCCCAACCGCATTACCATTCAAACCTCCTTAGTAGATAACGGCGTGAAAATTAGTATTACTGATAATGGTCGGGGGATGGATGAATCAGTCAAACAAAAAATATTTGACCATTTATTTACAACGAAAGCTGTCGGGAAAGGCACGGGTTTGGGACTGGCGATCGCGCGTCAAATCGTCGTCGAAAAACATAGCGGTTCCCTTCACGTCAACTCTATAATGGGAACAGAAACTGAATTTATCGTCACCTTACCCGCTCACACCTAACAAAAAAGTTAAGACTCTCTCTTCTTCAGGCTCATTTAAGCAAGCACTCGCTCATCAATTATCAAACAACAATAGCCATGAATAACTTTGAGAAAAATAGCGACACTCCTACAAATGTTCAAATTATCAACTATCAGATTATCGAAAGACTTTATTCAGGAAGTCGCACCCTAGTATATCGCGCAGTCCGTACATCAGACCAATTACCTGTGGTCATCAAACTGCTGAAAAATGACTATCCCACCTTTAGCGAATTGGTACAGTTTCGCAATCAATATACCATTGCCAAAAATCTTGACTCACCCCTAATCGTCCAAACCTATAGCCTGGAGCCCTATCAAAATGGCTATGCCTTAGTCATGGAAGACTTTGGGGGGATTTCTCTGAAAGAATGGGCAATGAAGGGAAATCTACAATCACTACAGGAGTTTTTAACAATCGCGATCGCACTGTGCAACACCTTATATCTACTCTATCACGAGCGAATTATTCATAAAGACATCAAACCCGCCAATATTTTAATTAATCCTGAAACGAAACAAGTCAAATTAATTGACTTCAGTATTGCCTCTTTGCTACCGCGAGAAACCCAAACCCTCATCAATCCCAATGGGCTGGAAGGGACATTAAGTTATATTTCTCCCGAACAAACTGGACGGATGAATCGGGGGATTGACTATCGGACTGACTTTTATTCTTTAGGTGTCACCTTCTACGAATTACTCACAGGGAAATTACCATTTCAATCAAATGACCTGATGGAGTTAGTACATGGTCATATTGCCAAAGCAGCACCCTTAGTACAGGAAATTAACCCACAAATTCCGTCTTTACTCTCAAATATTGTCAACAAATTGATGGCAAAGAATGCCGAATCCAGATATCAAAGTGCTTTGGGACTGAAATACGATTTAGAAAAGTGTTTAACTCAGTTACAAGTTACGGGTTCGATTGAGAGCTTTGAGATTGCACAGAGGGATGTATGCGATCGCTTCCTCATCCCCGACAAACTCTATGGACGAGAAACCGAAGTAAAAACCTTACTCCAAGCCTTTGAGCGAGTCAGTCAAGGAGCCACAGAAATGATGCTAGTCGCTGGTTTCTCGGGGATTGGAAAAACAGCCGTTGTCAACGAAGTGCATAAACCAATTGTGCGCCAACGCGGTTATTTCATTAAAGGCAAATACGACCAATTTCAACGAAATATTCCCTTCTCTGCTTTTGTGCAAGCATTTCGAGATTTGATCGGACAATTGTTAACCGAAAGCGATCTCCAACTAGAGCAATGGAAAAGCCAAATATTATCAGCGGTGGGAGAAAATGGACAGGTAATTATTGAAGTCATCCCGGAATTAGAAATAATTATTGGTCAACAACCACCTGCTACAGAATTATCAGGAAGTGCGGCACAAAATAGATTTAATTTATTGTTTCAAAAATTCACCCAAGTCTTTACCAGTGCTGAACATCCATTGGTGATGTTTTTAGATGATTTGCAATGGGCAGATTCAGCATCGCTGAAGTTAATGGAGCTATTAATAGCTGAAACAGGTCATCTTTTATTAATTGGTGCGTACCGCGATAACGAAGTTAATCCAGCACATCCATTAATCTTGACCTTGAGTGAGATTCAAAAAAACCAAGCAACGATTAATACGATTACTTTAGCGCCATTGAGTCAAGTAAAAGTCAATCAATTAGTTGCTGACACACTGAAATCTCCCGAAACTTTGGCATTACCTCTTTCTCAATTAATCTCTCAAAAAACTCAAGGAAATCCGTTTTTCGCTACCCAGTTTCTCAAAGCATTGCATCAAGATCGACTGATTCAATTCACCCCCCCAACCCCCCCTTACCAAGGGGGGGTTACGGGGGGGTGGCAATGTGACATTGCACAAGTGACGACTCAAGCAGTTACAGATGACGTGGTTGCTTTTATGGCAGTTCAATTACGAAAACTGCCACAATTAACTCAAAATGTATTGCAGTTAGCGGCTTGTATTGGTAATCAGTTTGATTTAGCTACTTTGGCAATTGTTTCAGAACAATCGGAAATCGAAACGGCTGCGGATTTATGGAAAGCGTTACAAGAAGGGCTAATTTTACCGCTGAGCGATGTTTATAAGTTTTATCAGAGAGAAGAAAATGAGAGATTGGTAGTGTCAAATCAAAATACCAGTCAACAAATAGCCAAATATAGATTTTTACATGACCGAGTACAGCAAGCTGCTTACTCATTGATTCCCAGTCATCAAAAAACAGCAACTCATCTGAAAATCGGACAATTACTTGAACAAAATTTATCCGAGCTAGAGCTTGAGGAAAAACTGTTTGATATTGTTGGGCATTTAAACCAAGGAATTGAGCTAATCACCCAACCGCAACAACGAGAAGCCTTAGCTCAACTTAACTTAAAAGCGGGACAGAAAGCCAGAAATTCTACAGCATATAGTGCGGCAAGAGTTTATTTGCAAACAGGGATTGAGTTACTGACAGCCAACTGCTGGCAAGATCGATATGAATTGACTCTGAATCTCCATGTTGCTGCTACCGAAGCTGCTTATTTGAATGCTGATTTTGATGGTATGGAAAAAATAGCAGCACTGGTGTTACAAAAAGCTGAGACGATTTTAGACAAAATCAAAATTTACCAAATTCAAATCGTCGCCCAGACAGCCCAGGGCAAGATGTTAGAAGCAATTGCAGTCGGAAGAGATGCACTCTTGCAATTGGGGGTTGAACTCCCCATTGCACCTGACGAAGCCAAAATTGCTAAAGCCCTACAAACCGTAGCTAGTCTTCAAGGTGATAGAGGAATTGAGGAATTAGTCGATCTACCTGTAATGAGCGATCGCCAGACTCAGGCAGCTATGCAACTGTTAGGATTATTATTTTCATCGATTCTACCGGCAATGCCGGGATTACTGCCCATACTGAGCGCGACGATGGTGAGTTTATCACTTCAGTTTGGCAATTCACCAGGCTCGACTGTAGGGTATGCGATTCACAGTATGGTGTTGTGTGCTTTTGTGGGAGAAGTGAAAACAGGCTATAGCTTTGGGCGATTAGCAATGAACTTGCTGGATCAATTTAATGTCGGGGAATTCAAGTCTAAAGTTCTACTGCTGTTTTCTGTCTGGGTTCAACATCATCAAGAATCGCTCATGGTAACAACACTGACGATGAAAGATGGCTATGCAACTGGTATAGAAACTGGTGATTTTCTCAACGCTGGCTATAACTCGCTTAATTACTTTATTGCCAAATTTTTTGCGGGGTTAGAACTGGATATTTGGGAACAGGAAATAGCAGATTACAGGGCTGTTTTAGTGCAGATAAAACAACATTCTGCCCTGACTTATTGGGATATGACGCAGCAAACTGTACATAACTTGAAGGAAGCCCGGATTCTGTCAGATTGCTTAGTGGGCAGTGCCTATGATGAAACGGTGATGATTCCTAAGCACCATCAGGACAACGATCTTAGTGCGATCGCTCTTGCTTACACTTACAAACTGATGCTGGCATACTTTTCTGGTAACTACACCTCTGCCCTAGAATATAGTACCCAAGCGAAACCGTATTTAATGGCACTATCAGGGATGATTTCTATTCCCATTTTCCATTTCTATACAGCTCTGACGCATTTGGCACTCTTCCCCACGCAGCCAGAGTCAGAGCAAGGCGAATTTTTGTCTTTGGCCCAAACCCATCAAACCACTTTGCAACAGTGGGCGCAGAATGCTCCCATGAATCATCTGCATAAATGGTATTTAGTTGAGGCAGAAAAACATCGGGTTTTAGGCAATAAAGCCGAAGCAATTGAACATTACGATCGCGCAATTGAAGGAGCCAAAGCCAACAAATACATCCAAGAAGAAGCACTAGCCAATGAACTCGCCGCCAAATTTTACCTCGACTGGGGTAAAGTACGCATTGCCCAGGAATACATAACGAACGCCTACTATGGCTATGCTCATTGGGGCGCTAAAGCCAAAGTCGGCGACTTGGAAACACGCTATCCCCAACTGCTTGCTCCCATCCTCCAACAAACTCGTTCTCCTCTGTCCACTCACGAAACTATCTTTACATTGGGGAGTGTCACATCTACCAGTGGAGCCACTTCCAGTAGTAGTAGTGTCTCTGTAGCTTTAGATTTAGCTGCCATTCTCAAAGCTTCCCAAACTCTCTCCAGTGAAATAGAACTGTCCAAACTGCTTTCATCGTTGCTTTCTATTGTTGTTGAAAATGCGGGAGCAGATAAGTGTGTGTTAATGCTCTTGCGAGACGATCGCCTATCGATCGAAGGGTCAATTATCAATGGGACGGAGCCAGTTGTGTTGCAGCGCCTTCCCATTGAAGACAGTCAAGACATTCCCCTGAAGCTGATTTACAAAGTCAAGCGCAACAGGCAGACTACTATGCTACTTGATGCGACGGCCGATCCGACTTTAGCCAATGACCCGTATATCATTCGTCAGCAGCCTCATAGTATCTTGTGCAGCCCGATTTTGCATCAGGGCAAGTTGATAGGCATTTTATATCTAGAAAATAATTTAGCGAGGGGGGCATTTACAAGCGATCGCATCGAACTGCTCAATTTACTCTGTGCTCAGGCGGCAATTTCTCTGGAAAATGCCCGACTTTATGAGCAGTCGCAAACTTATTCCCAACAGCTAGAGCACTCGCTTGAAAACTTGAGTGCTAGTAACTCTCGCTTCCATAACCTGGTAGACAATGTGCCTGGGGTAGTTTATCAATATCGCATGAGTGCCGATGGGTTTATATCGTTGAGCTACATCAGTGCCGACTGTTACAGCTTACTAGAAATTACCCCAGAGCAAGCCATGTCCAATTGGCAGTTTTTCGACAATATGGTGCATCCAGATGATGCCGTGAGTTATCAACAGTCTCAAACTCAAGCCTTTCAAGCCATATCTCCATGGCAATGGTCAGGACGAATTATTACACCCTCTGGAATTATCAAGTGGATTCATGGGGAATCTCGAATCCAAAGACTTGCCGATGGGTCTATGGTTTGGGATGGATTATTTTTGGATATTAGCGATCGCAAACGTGCCGAACTTGCGCTACAAAATAATCAACTACAAATGATTCAAAGCGAAAAAATGTCGGCATTGGGAAACTTAGTTGCAGGGGTTGCTCACGAAATCAACAACCCTGTTGGCTTCCTAACTGGCAATATTACCCCTGCCTTAGATTACATTAAGGATTTGTTTGGATTGATCGATCTAGTGCAACAAAAATATCCTCAACTAGAGCCAGAGATTCAAGAGGAAATCGAAACCATTGAGCTGGACTACATCCGGGAAGACCTACCTCGGTTAGTTGAGTCGATGCGAGAAGGTGTGAAGCGGATTCAAGACATTAGCGTTAGTCTGCGGACCTTCTCGCGTGCGGACAGCGATCGCCCGGTTGCCTGCAATATCCACGAGGGCATTGATAGCACGATTATGATCCTCAAACATCGCCTCAAAGCTTCGGACACTCGCCCCGAAATCAAAGTGATTAAGGACTATGGCGAGCTACCCAAAATCGAATGCTATGCCGGACAATTAAATCAGGTATTTATGAATATTTTGGGGAATGCGATCGATGCTTTGGATGACTTCAATATTGGACGGAGTTATGCAGAGATTAAAGCCAATCCCAATCAAATTATCGTCAAAATAGAATTATCTGGCGATAGAAAACAGGTGGTAATTCGGATTAAAGACAATGGTATTGGCATGAGTGAAGCGGTGCGGGAGCAAGTTTTTGATAATTTATTTACTACTAAGAGTGTGGGTCAAGGAACGGGTTTGGGATTAGCGATAGCGCGTCAAATTGTGGAAGAAACTCACGGTGGAAAATTGAACTGTGCTTCTCTACTGGGAAAAGGAGCAGAGTTTATCATTACTTTGCCAACTAAAGCCGAACAAAAAAGTTAATTCAACCTAGCATTCAGGCTTATTTAAGCAACCATTTACTTATCAATTTTTAAAGAACAATCACCATGAATCCCTCCGAAAAAAATAGCGACATTCAGACAACAGTTCAAATTCTCGACTATCAAATTATCGAAAGAGTTTATTCAGGAAGTCGCACCTTAGTTTATCGTGCCGTCCGTACATCAGACCAATTACCTGTCGTCATCAAACTGCTGAAAAATGACTATCCCACCTTTAGCGAACTGGTGCAGTTTCGCAATCAGTACACCATTGCTAAAAATCTTAACTCACCCTTAATTATCCAAACTTATAGCCTGTCACCCTATCACAATGGTTATGCGTTAGTGATGGAAGACTTTGGGGGGATTTCTCTTCAAGAATGGGCCGTGAAAGGGAAAAATCTACCCTCTTTGAGAGACTTTTTAGAAATGGCGATCGCACTGTGCAATATCTTAGATATACTGTATCGCGAGCGCATCATTCACAAAGACATCAAACCCAGTAATATCTTAATTAATCCCGAAACAAAACAAGTCAAATTAATTGACTTTAGTATCGCCTCTTTGCTACCGCGAGAAACGCAAACTTTGATAAATCCCAATATCTTAGAAGGGACACTCGCTTATATTTCCCCAGAACAAACAGGCCGAATGAATCGGGGAATTGACTACAGAACAGATTTTTATTCTTTAGGTGTGACTTTCTACGAATTACTCACTGGAAAATTACCTTTTGAATCCAAAGATCCAATGGAATTAGTACATGGTCATATTGCAAAAGCCTCGCCGTTAGTGCATGAAATTAATTCAGAAATTCCCTCTCTACTATCAGAAGTTGTCACAAAATTGATGGCAAAAAATGCCGAAATTCGCTATCAAAGTGCATTAGGACTGAAGTTTGATTTAGAAAAATGTTTAACTCAACTCCAAGAAACTGGTAACATTGAAAACTTTGAAATTGCACAGAGGGATCTGTGCGATCGCTTCATCATCCCCGATAAACTCTACGGACGAGAAACCGAAGCAGCCACTTTACTGCAAGCCTTTGAAAGAGTCAGTAGTGGCGCAACAGAACAGATGCTCGTTGCAGGCTTTTCAGGGATTGGAAAAACCGCCGTCGTCAACGAAGTTCATAAACCCATTGTGCGGCAACGCGGCTACTTCATCAAAGGTAAATACGACCAGTTCAACCGCAACATCCCCTTCAGTGCCTTTGTCCAGGCTTTTCGCGACTTGATGTCACAACTATTGAGTGAAAGCGATACTCAGCTAGCACAATGGAAAGAGAAAATCTTATCTGCTTTAGGTGAAAATGGGCAAGTTTTAATAGATGTCATTCCCGAACTCGAACAGATTCTCGGCAAACAGCCAGCAGCCCCAGAACTCTCTGGTAGTGCAGCTTTAAACCGCTTCAACTTGTTATTTGGCAAGTTCATAGCCCTGTTCGCTACAGCCGAGCATCCTTTGGTAATGTTCCTCGATGACTTGCAGTGGGCAGATTCAGCTTCACTGAGCTTGATGCAGGTGTTGATGAGTCAAAGCGAGATGGGCTATCTGCTAACGATTGGGGCATACCGAGATAACGAAGTCTTTCCGGCACATTCGCTGATGCTGACATTAGAGGAGATGAAGAAAGACTCAGCAACCGTCAGCACTCTAACCCTGGCTCCTTTAAGTCAATCTCACGTCAATCATTTGGTTGCCGACACCCTCAGTTGTTCCACAATCACAGCACAACCTTTGAGTGAGTTAGTGTATCAAAAAACCCAAGGCAACCCGTTCTTTGCTACTCAATTTCTCAAAGCTTTGCATCAGGATGGCTACATTGCATATAACTTCACTGTAGGACACTGGCAGTGCGATATTGCAGCAGTGAAATTGCTCTCGCTTACTGATGATGTAGTCGAGTTCATGGCAATGCAATTGCAAAAGTTGCCCGATGCCACCCAAAATGTCCTCAAACTTGCTGCCTGTATTGGCGCTCAATTTGATTTAGAGACATTGGCTATAGTTTCAGAATTTTCTTCAATTGATGCAGCAACAGCATTGTGGAGAGCCTTGCAGGAAGGCTTGATTTTGCCCACGAGTCAGATTTACAAGTTTTTTCAGGGTACACAACAGTTTGACTCAGAGGATACCGTTAATCCAGCCTACCGTTTCCTGCACGATCGCGTCCAACAAGCCGCCTATTCTCTGATTCCCGATGACAACAAACAAGCAACCCACCTGCAAATTGGACAGCTACTTCAGCAAAAGCTCTCGGTTTCAGAGCAAGCAGAAAAGCTGTTTGATATTGTCGGACACCTGAACCGGGGACGGGCATTACTCACACAACCGAGCGAGCAAGAAGCGCTAGCACAACTGAATTTGCAAGCTGGAGTGAAGGCGAGAAATTCTACAGCTTACGCCGCAGCAAGGGTTTATTTACAAACGGGGATTAAGTTACTGCTGGCAAACTGCTGGCAACATCAGTATGAATTGACTCTGAATCTGTATGTTACGGCTGCGGAAGTTGCCTATTTGAATGGTGACTTTGATGGCATGGAACAGCAAGCCGCAGTGGTATTGCAGCAAGCACAGAGCATTTTCGACAAAGTTAAAATTTACGAAATCCAAATTGCGGCACAAATGGCTCAGAGTCAGGCGTTAGCTGCGATCGCTATCGCTAGAGACGTGCTGGGACAATTGGGAGTTGAACTCCCCACCGAACCTGATGAAGCCCAGATTGGCTCAGCTATACAAGCCGTTGCCAGCCAGCTTCAGGGCAGACGGATTGAAGAACTGCTTGATTTACCACTGATGAGCGATCGCAGTGCGATCGCCGCCATGCAACTATTAGGAGCATTGTTTGCACCCGTATTGGTGGGAATGCCAGGTTTACTGCCTCTCTTGGGCGCGATGATGGTGAAGTTGTCGCTCCAGTTTGGCAATGCCCCCGCCTCGACGGCAGGATATGGGCTTCATGGCATGGTGCTGTGTGCCTTTTTGGGCGAAGTCGAAACAGGCTACGAGTTTGGTAGATTAGCACTCTCGTTGGTGGAGAGGTTGAATGCTCAGTCCATGAAGTCCCTCACTCTCAACTTATTTGGGGCTTTTATCCAACATCACCAGCAAGCGGTATTGGCAACGCTACCGACGCTGAAAGATGGCTACACCACTGGCATAGAAACAGGCGATTTTCTCTACGCTGGCTACAACGTAACAGGTTACGCCTATAATGCGCTGTTTGCAGGTGTAGAGGTGGACGCATTGTCATCCGAATTGGCTGCTTACAATGCTGTCCTAGCTCAGATCAAACAAGATTCGGCGCATATTTATTCGGACATGGTGCGACAAACGGTGGAGCATTTGAGAGAAACTGTGAGCCAACCAGATTGCTTAACTGGCACTATCTATGATGAGACGCTGATGCTGCCGAAGCACCAGCAAGATAACGATCTTACCTCGATCGCCATTGTCTACATCTACAAACTGCTGCTTGCCTACTACTTTGGCAATTATCAGGCTGCCCTGGACTACATCACCCCAGTCAAGTCCCATTTGATGGGAGTATCGGGAATGGTTTTTATTCCCAATTTCCATTTTTATGCCGCGCTAACACACCTGGCAGTCTTCCCCACCCAGCCAGAAGTTGAGCAAGCCGAGCTGCTTGCTGTGGTTGCCAGCCATCAAACGGCTCTGCATCAATGGGCGCACAATGCCCCAATGAACTACTTGCACAAATGGTATCTGGTAGAAGCAGAGAGATGTCGAGTGTTGGGTGAAAAAGTTGCTGCTACCGAGCATTACGATCGGGCGATCGCCCTGGCTATTGAACACCAGTTCATCCACGAAGCAGCTTTAGCCAATGAACTGGCTGCCAAGTTCTACCTCGATTGGGGCAAAGAACGCATTGCCCAGGAATACATGACAAACGCCTATTACGGCTATGCTCGCTGGGGAGCAAAGGCCAAAGTTGCTGACTTAGAAAAACGCTATCCCCAACTGCTGGCTGCCATATTACAACAAACTCGCTCTGCCTTCTCGGTCAACGAAACTGTCTTTGCTGTAGGAACCGTCACATCCAACAGTTCTGCCACTTCTAGCAGTAGTGTCTCAGATACCCTAGATTTAGCTGCAATTCTCAAAGCTTCTCAAACTATCTCAGGCGAAATCGAACTCGAAAAACTGCTTTCATCGTTGCTTTCTATCGTTATCGAAAATGCTGGAGCCGATAAATGTGTGTTAATGCTCTTGCGAGACGATCGCCTGCTGATTAAAGGGTCAATTACTGTGGGAACGGAGCCAGTCGTATTGCAACGCCTTCCCATTGAGGACAGTCAGGATATTCCCTTAAAGCTAATTTACAAAGTCAAGCATAACAGGCAGACTGTTGTGCTGCTTGATGCGACGGCAGATCCTACTTTAGCTAATGACCCGTATATCATGCGTCAGCAGCCTCATAGTATCTTGTGTAGCCCGATTTTGCATCAAGGTAATTTGCTGGGCATTTTATATCTGGAGAATAATTTAGCGACGGGGGCGTTCACGAGCGATCGCGTCGAACTGCTCAATTTACTCTGCGCTCAAGCGGCTATTTCTCTGGAAAATGCCCGACTTTATGAGCAGTCACAAACCTATTCCCAACAGCTAGAGCAAGCCTTACATGACTTGCAGCAAACCCAATTGCAAATGATTCAAAGTGAGAAAATGTCGGCTTTGGGCAACTTAGTTGCTGGGGTGGCTCATGAGATTAATAACCCCGTCGGCTTTATTTCCGGCAATTTATATGAAGCCAAATCCACAGTTCAAGACTTAGTGGAGCATCTCAATCTCTATCGATCTCGCGCCCCGGAAACAGAGCTTGCCGATCATGCCGAAGATATCGATCTCGACTATATCATCGAAGACCTGCCCAACATGATTGACTCGATGCAACTGGGCTGCGATCGTATCAAAGATATCAGCACGACGCTCTGCACGTTTTCCCGAGCTGACAAAGATTACAAAGTTCCTTTTAACATTCACTCTGGCATTGACAGCACGATCTTAATTCTCAAATATCGATTGAAAGCCAACGATCGGCGACCCGCAATCGTTGTAGTGAAAGACTACGGCAATATTCCCGAGTTCGAATGCTTCCCCGGACAGCTTAACCAGGTGTTTATGAACATTCTCGCCAATGCGATCGATGCACTGGAAGAATCAAATACAAATCGCAGCTTTGCCGAAATCAAGGTTAATCCCAACCGCATTACCATTCAAACATCCTTAGTTGATAACCAGGTCAAAATTAGTATTGCTGATAATGGTCGGGGGATGGATGAATCAGTCAAACAAAAAATATTTGACCATTTATTTACGACAAAAGCAGTCGGGAAAGGGACGGGTTTGGGACTTGCGATCGCTCGTCAAATCGTCGTCGAAAAACATAGCGGTTCCCTTCAGGTCAACTCTATAATGGGAACAGAAACTGAATTTATCGTCACCTTACCCACTCACACCTAAAAAAAAAGTTAAGACTCTCTCTTCTTCAGACTCATTTAAGCAAGCACTAGCTCATAAATTATCAAAAAACAATAGCCATGAATAACTTTGACAAAAATAGCGACACTCCTACAAATGTTCAAATTCCCAACTATCAAATTATCTCCACAGTTTATTCAGGAAGTCGCACCTTGGTATATCGGGCCGTCCGTACATCAGACCAATTACCTGTGGTCATCAAACTCCTGAAAAATGACTATCCCACCTTTAGCGAACTCGTGCAGTTTCGCAATCAATACACCATTGCCAAAAACCTTAATTCACCTAGTATCGTCCAAACCTATAGCCTGGAACCCTATCACAATGGCTGTGCGTTAGTGATGGAAGACTTTGGGGGAATTTCTCTTCAGGAATGGGCAGTCAAAAGGAAAAACGCACTATCGTTGAGAGAATTTTTAGAAATCGCGATCGCCCTCTGCAATACCTTAGATATATTGTATCGGCATCGCATCATTCACAAAGACATTAAACCCAGCAATATCTTAATTAATCCCGCCACCAAACAAGTCAAATTAATCGACTTTAGTATTGCCTCTTTACTACCGCGAGAAACGCAAACACTAATCAATCCCAAGGTGTTAGAAGGAACACTAGCTTATATTTCCCCAGAACAAACTGGCAGAATGAATCGGGGGATTGACTATCGGACTGATTTTTATTCTCTAGGTGTTACCTTCTACGAATTACTGACAGGAGAGTTACCTTTTCAATCAAACGATCCGATGGAGTTGGTGCATTGTCATATTGCCAAAGCAGCGCCCTTAGTACATGAAATTAACCCACAAATCCCGCCTCTACTATCAAAAATAGTTAGTAAATTGATGGCAAAAAATCTCGAAGACCGCTATCAGAGTGCATTAGGAGTGAAGTTTGATTTAGAGAAATGTTTTACTGAAATTCAAGAAATTGGTCAAATTGAATACTTGGAAATTGCTCAAAAAGATGTAAGCGATCGCTTCATCATCCCCGATAAACTTTATGGAAGAGAAACCGAGGTATCAACTCTACTACAAGCATTCGAGCGAATCGCTAACCCCCCTATTTCCTCCCTTGCTAAGGGGGGAAATAGGGGGGTAGAAATGATGTTAGTAGCTGGGTTTTCGGGAATTGGAAAAACAGCAGTTATCAAGGAAGTTCATAAACCAATTGTGCGGCAACGCGGTTATTTTATTAAAGGTAAATTCGATCAATTTCAACGCAAAATTCCCTTGAGTGCATTTGTGCAAGCATTCCGAGATTTAATTGGGCAATTGTTAACCGAAAGCGATGCACAGATTCAGCACTGGAAAAACCAAATATTATCAGCAGTTGGAGAAAATGGGCAGATATTTATTGAAGTCATCCCTGAACTAGAAATAATTATAGGTCAACAACCATCTGTGATAGAATTATCAGGAACTGCGACACAAAATAGATTTAATTTATTGTTTCAAAAATTCACCCAAATTTTTACCACCTTAGAACACCCATTAGTGATATTTTTAGATGATTTACAGTGGGCAGATTCGGCATCGCTGAAATTAATGCAGCTTTTAATGGCTGATACAGGTCATCTGTTATTGATAGGTGCATACCGCGATAACGAAGTCAATCCAGCACATCCATTAATGTTGACCTTGAGTGAGCTTCAAAAAAGCCAAGCAACGATTAATACGATTAATTTAGCACCATTAAGCGCAAGAAAAGTAAATCAGTTAGTAGCTGACACCCTGAAATCGACCGAAAGTTTGACATGGCCTCTTTCTCAACTGATATTTCAGAAAACCAAAGGAAATCCATTTTTTGCTACGCAATTTCTCAAAGCCTTACATCAAGAGCGACTAATTCAATTTAACTATCCCTCTCTATCCCCCACCCCCCTTACCAAGGAAGGACAGAGGGGGGTACAAGGGGGCTGGGAATGTGACATTGTACAAGTAAATCAGCTTGCGGTTACAGATGATGTTGTTGTCTTTATGGCATTGCAATTAGGAAAGCTACCGCCTTCAACTCAACAGATGTTGCAGTTAGCTGCTTGTATTGGCAATCAATTTGATTTAGCAACATTGGCAATTGTTTCGCAACAATCCCAAATTGAGACGGCTGCTGCTTTGTGGAAAGCATTAGAAGAAGGGTTGATTTTACCAGTTGGTGATGTTTATAAGTTTTATCTCGGGCAAGAAAATCAAGCAGTTCCTCAACAAAATTCTCATAAGGTTATATACAATTTTTTACATGACCGAGTACAGCAAGCTGCTTATTCGCTGATTCCAGACGAGCAAAAACAACTGACGCACTTAAAAATTGGGCAATTGCTTTTAAGTGTAATGAGCAAGACAGAAAAAGAGGAAAAAATCTTTGAGATTGTCAATCAATTAAACAAAGGAGCAGATTTAATTGTCTCAGAAACAGAACGCGAGGAATTAGCAAAGCTAAATTTAGCTGCTGCACAAAAAGCGAAATCTGCAACCGCTTACATCGCAGCAATTGAATACACCACTAAAGGCATACAACTTCTCACAGGAAGTTGTTGGCAACAATACTATGATATAACCTTGGCTCTACATGATTTAGCCGCAGAAGTAGCTTGTCTAAGCGGTGAGTTTAGACAAATGGAACAGATAGTCGAGCGGGTAGTACAAAATGCTCGTCAATTACTAGACAAAGTTAAGGTCTATGAAGTGACAATTTTAGCTGACGTAGCCCAGAGCCAACAGCCCAAAGCTATTAAAACCGCTCTTTCTGTTTTGAAATTATTTGGAATATCGTTTCCAGAGCAGCCCACTGACGCAGAGATCAATCAAAGTTTGCAACAGGCTCAAGATGTATTAAAAGGAAAAGATTTACAAGATTTGTTGGCACTACCTGAGATGATTGACCTTCAAGCTCTGGCAGTGATGCGAATTTTAGGAACCGTGACAGCAGCAGTCTATCAAGCGATTCCAAAACTACTGCCGTTAATCGTCTGCAAGCAAGTTAGCTTATCAGTTGAATATGGTAATGCTGCTGTATCAGCGCAGGCTTATGCTTGGTATGGAGTAATTTTGTGCGATCTTGGGGAAATAGATTTAGGTAATCGCGTTGGTCAACTGGCAATGGAACTACTATCACGCTTTGAGAGTAGAGAATTTAAAGCCAGCACTATTAACATGGTTTATCCGTTTGTAAAGCCTTGGAAATATCATATTCAAGATTCACTTGCTCCTTTACTGGACGGATACCACAGCGGTCTAGAGATGGGTACTTTAGAATATGCTGCTTACTGTGCCTACAATTACTGCTCGCTGTCATTTTTTCTAGGAAAAAATTTGTCAATCCTAGAACCAGAAATGAAGGTTTACAATCAGGCATTAGCTCAACTCAAACAGGAAGTCGCTCATAACTATCTTAGAGTCTTTTATCAATCAGTCTTAAATTTGCTCGGTCAGAGCAAGTGTCCTTGGGAAATTCAAGGTGTAATCTATGACGAACACATCATGTTGCCCTTGCATCAGAAGGCTAACGATCTTTACGCAATGGGAACACTATATATCAATAAATTAATTCTTTGTTACTTGTTTAATGAGTGGGAGCAAGCAATTAAAGTGGCAGTTGATGCCAAACAATATTTGAGCGGAATATCCGGCTGTTTTAAGGTTCCGGTGTTTCACTTTTACGATTCATTGACCCATCTTGCTATATTACCCAACGCTCAAAGTAGAGAATGCGATGCCTTCGGCGGCTTTCGCCAATCCCTTCCCCAGGAAGTTATTAGCAACCAGAAAAAACTCAAACAATGGGCACACCATGCACCCACAAACCATTTACACAAATTTTATTTGGTGGAAGCAGAACAGTATCGGGTGTTGGGGCAGATGTATGAAGCAATGGATTACTACGATCGCGCTATAGCCTCTGCAAAAGAAAACGCATTTATCCAAGAAGAAGCACTAGCGAATGAACTTGCCGCCAAATTTTACCTCAATGGGGGGAAAGAAAAACTCGCCCAAGCATATATGCAAGAAGCATATTACTGCTACGCGCGTTGGGGTGCGAAAGCCAAAGTTGCTGACCTTGAAAAACGCTATCCCCAACTGCTTGCTCCCATCCTCCAGCAAACCCGTTCTCCCCTGTCAGCTAACGAAACTATCTTCACATTGGGGAGTGTTACTTCTACCAATTACCCGACTTCCCACAGTAGCAGTGCCTCTGAAACTCTAGATTTAGCTGCCATTCTTAAAGCTTCTCAAACTATCTCCGGCGAAATTGAATTTGAAAAACTGCTTTCATCGTTGCTTTCTATTGTCATCGAAAATGCGGGGGCTGATAAATGTTGGTTCATGCTCTTGCAAGACGATCGTCTACTGATCGAAGGGTCAATTACTGAGGGGTCAAAGCCAGTCGTATTCCAGCACATTCTGGTTGATGATAGCCACGACATTCCTCTGAGGCTGATTTACAAAGTCAAGCACAACAAGCAGACTGTTGTGCTGTTTGATGCCACGATCGATCCGACTTTGGCCAATGACCCTTATATTATTCGTCAGCAGCCTCAGAGTATCTTGTGCAGCCCGATTTTGCATCAAGGGAAATTGCTGGGCATTTTATATCTAGAAAATAATTTAGCGCCGGGGGCATTTACAAGCGATCGCGTCGAACTCCTGAACCTACTTTGCGCTCAAGCTGCTATCTCCCTAGAAAATGCCCGACTTTATCAGCAGTCACAAACCTCTGCTCAACAGCTAGAGCAAGCCTTGCATGATTTGCAGCAAACTCAATTGCAAATGATTCAAAGCGAAAAAATGTCGGCTTTGGGTAACTTAGTTGCTGGCGTTGCTCATGAAATTAATAACCCTGTCGGCTTTATTTACGGCAATTTGAATGAAGCTAAATCCACAGTTAAAGACTTAGTGGAGCATCTCAATCTCTATCGCGAGCGCGCCCTAGAAACAGAGATTGCCGACCATGCCGAAGATATCGATTTAGACTATATCATCGAAGATTTACCCAACATCATTGACTCGATGCAATTGGGCTGCGATCGCATCAAAGATATCAGCACTTCACTCCGCACCTTTTCTCGCGCTGACAAAGACTACAAAGTTCCTTTTAATATCCACTCTGGACTCGACAGCACGATCTTAATTCTCAAATATCGATTGAAAGCCAACGATCGGCGACCCGCCATTGAAGTAGTGAAAGACTACGGCAATATTCCCGAGATCGAATGCTTCCCCGGACAGCTAAACCAGGTGTTTATGAACATTCTCGCCAATGCGATCGATGCACTGGAAGAATCAAATATTGGGCGGACTTTTGCCCAAATCAAGACTAACCCTAATCGGATTAAAATTATAACATCCGCGGACAATCAAGAGGTGAAAATTACCATTGCTGATAATGGTCAAGGGATGAGTGAATCAGTCAAACAAAAGATTTTTGACCATTTATTTACAACGAAAGCTGTAGGGAAAGGCACGGGGTTAGGATTGGCGATCGCTCAACAAATCGTTACAGAAAAACATGGCGGTTCCATCCACGTTAACTCGATACTAGAAGAAGAAACTGAATTTATCATCACTTTACCTGTCAAGGCAAAATAAACCCGTTAATTTTCCCTAGCATCCAGACTCATTTAACCCATGACTCACATCAATTATTAAATAAAAACGGTCATGAATAACTGTCACCAAAACACCAACTCTCCTATAACCGTTCAAATTCCTAACTATCAAATTCTTGAAACCGTTTATTCAGGAAGTCGGACTTTAGTATATCGAGCTATCCGTACATCAGACCAATTACCTGCGATCGTTAAACTCCTAAAAAACAACTATCCCACCTTTAGCGAACTGGTACAGTTTCGCAATCAATACACGATTGCTAAAAATCTTAATTCACCTCTGATTATTCAAACTTATAGCCTAGAAGTCTACCAAAAGGGCTATGTGTTAGTCATGGAAGATTTTGGTGGCATTTCTCTTCAAGAATGGGCACTGAAAGCAAAAAATAGACTCTCTTTGAGGGAGTTTTTACAGATCGCGATCGCCCTCTGCAATACCTTAGATATACTGTATCGCGAGCGCATCATTCATAAAGACATCAAACCCAGTAATATTCTCATCAATCCGGAAACGAAAGAAATCAAATTAATTGACTTTAGTATCTCATCATTGCTACCCCGAGAAACACAAACACTACTCAATCCCAATGGATTAGAAGGGACACTGGCTTATATTTCTCCTGAACAAACAGGTCGAATGAATCGGGGAATTGACTATCGGACTGACTTTTATTCTTTAGGAATCACTTTCTACGAATTACTCACCGGAGAATTACCTTTTGACTCCAACGATCCAATGGAAATCGTCCATTGTCATATTGCCAAAGCATCGCCATTAGTCCATGAAATTAATTCAAAAATTCCTCCTGTCCTCTCAGAAATTGTTAATAAATTGATTGCCAAAAATGCTGAAAATAGATATCAAAGTGCATTAGGAATAAAATTTGATTTAGAAAATTGTTTAACTCAACTTCAAGAAAGCGGTCAGATTGAAGACTTTGAAATTGGGCGACGGGATCTGTGCGATCGCTTTCTGATCCCCGACAAACTTTATGGACGAGAAGCGGAAATAGAAACCCTACTCCAAGCATTTGGACGAGTCGCCAATGGCGCATCTGAGCTAATGCTAGTAACAGGCTTTTCGGGGATTGGCAAAACAGCAATTGTCAATGAAGTGTATAAGCCCATCGTGCGATCGAAAGGCTACTTCATCAAAGGCAAATACGATCAGTTTCAACGCAACATCCCGTTTTCTGGATTAGTACAAGCATTCCGCGATCTGATGGGGCAACTGCTGAGTGAAAGCGATGCTCAGTTAGAACAGTGGAAAGCCAAAATTCTGTCTGCTTTGGGTGAAAATGGGCAAGTCTTGATCGATGTAATTCCCGAACTAGAAGAAATTATCGGCAAACAACCATCTGCGATCGAACTTGCTGCTAGTGCGGCACAAAATCGCTTCAATTTACTGTTTGTGAAATTCATTAAAGTGTTTGCCACGCCAGAGCATCCACTGGTGATGTTTCTAGACGATTTACAGTGGGCAGATTCAGCATCCCTCAGTTTGATGAAGTTGTTGATGAGTCAAGCAGAGGGGGGCTATCTATTCATTATTGGTGCTTACCGCGATAACGAAGTTTTTCCAGCCCATCCGCTGATGCTGGCGTTGGAGGAAATCGACAAAACAAAGGCAATTGTCAACACTATCGCGCTGACTCCGTTAAGTCAATCTGACGTGAATCTTATGATTGCAGACACTTTTAGTTGTGCGATCGAACTGGCACTGCCTTTAACAGAGTTAGTCTATCAAAAAGCCAAGGGCAATCCGTTTTTTACGACGCAATTTTTGAAGGCGTTATATGAGGATGGGCTGATTACATTTGACTGGGAGATAAGTTCCTGGCAGTGTGATGTAGCGCAGGTGCGATCGCTTGCACTCACTGATGATGTAGTGGAGTTCATGGCAGTACAGCTACAAAAGTTACCGACCGCAACGCAAAACATTTTAAAGCTAGCCGCTTGCATTGGCAACCAGTTTGATTTAGCAACACTAGCAATTGTTTCCGAACAATCGGAAATAGAAACAGCGACAGTGTTGTGGAAAGCCTTGCAAGAAGGACTAATTTTACCCCAGAGCGAAATCTACAAGTTTTATCAAAGCTTGGAACTCGACACTCAACATTCAACCCCCAACACCCAACAATGTTTCTATAAGTTTTTACACGATCGGATTCAGCAAGCAGCATACTGTTTGATTCCCGAACAGCAAAAGCAGATGACTCACTTAAAAATTGGTCGTCTCTTATTAGAAAATACCGCCTCTGAAAATCTCGAAGAGAAGATTTTTACCATCCTCAATCAGATTAATTATGGGGTAAATTTACTGCAAGAAGAATCTGAACGGGAATTGATTGCCCGACTCAACTTAAAGGCCGGTGAAAAAGCCAAGGCTGCTACTGCTTATGAAGCTGCACTCAAGTATTTAAATACAGGTAAGACGCTGTTATCGAGTGAGAGTTGGGAGACTAACTACGCACTGACACATCATCTCTATACAAGTATTTCGGAAGCTGAATATCTCAATGGCAACTACAAGCAAGCGGAAAAATTGATTGATATTACCCTCAAAAAATCAGTCTCTATCTTAGATCGCGTACCCGTATATCGCATTCAATTACAGTTGTATAACGTACAATCTATGTATAATGAAGTGTTTGATGTTGGGCTATTCTGTCTGCAAGAACTGAACGTCAATTTAGAACCAAATCCACCCCAAAAACAGGAACTTCAAGTTGAGAAGTTAATCAATCTTCCTCTGATGACCGATCCATATAAAGAAGCAGCAATGGAAGTCTTGATGGCTTTAACTGGTCCAGGTTACGTGCAACGACCCCAATTACTAATCGAAATTATTAACACCTTTCTTCATCTCTCGATTCGATACGGTAATTCCAAATATTCACCTTATGGTTATTCTCTTTATGGGATGCTCCTTTGTGCGACGATGGAAGATATCGATCGGGGCTATCAATTGGGTCAGATGTCGGTAGATATATTAGAAGAAGTCGGTGCTCAACTATGCAGTGCGAAGGTTTTGAACATATTTGGCAACTGCATCCGACACTGGAAAAAACCTGCGCGAGAAAATATAGATTTAGCAATTGGCGTGCAGGGATTTTCTAGTGGCTTAGAAACTGGAGATATAGAGAATGGGGGATATTCAATTATTCATTATTGCGTGAGTCTGTTGTTTCTGGGCGTGCATTTGCCAGAACTGGAGAAGAAAGTTGACGATTATTTACAAATCCTCACCCAACTCAAGCATCAATATGCGACAACGATTCTTCAGATCGGTCGCCTGACTATTTTGAACTTGCAGGAAAATGACTTTAGTAAGTTTGAATTGCCTGAATATTTTCAAGAGTCTGAACAGTTAGAGTCTGACCTGATTGCCAATAAAAGTTTTACTCCTCTTTTTATTTTGTATGTCCTTAGAGGTTTGTTTTCGTACTCGATCGGTAAATATCAAGCAGCAATTAATTACCTGAAACTAGCAGGATCTTATCTTGGCAATGCACCGGGATTACTTGCTGTTAGCGAGCATAACTTCTACTATTCACTTTCTTTGCTAGCTCAATATCGGGAATTGGAGGAAAATCAACAGATTGAATGCTTGAAAATAGTGGATGATAACCAGCAAAAAATGAAGATTTGGGTTAATCATGCCCCTGAAAATTTTCTACATAAATATGAGCTAGTAGAAGCAAAAAAAGCCAGCAAGTTCAGTCAAACTTGGCAAGTGGCTGAGTCTTACGATCGCGCTATTGCTGGAGCCAAAACCAACGGCTATATCCAAGTAGAAGCACTAGGCAATGAGCTAGCAGCAAAATTCTACCTCGACTGGAACAAAGAAAAAGTTGCCGCAGCTTATATGCAGGAAGCCTACTATTGCTACGCTCGTTGGGGAGCGACCGCCAAAATTATTGACTTAGAAAAACGCTATCCCCAACTGCTTGCTCCCATATTACAGCAAACCCGTTCTACCTTCTCCACGAATGAAACTATTTTTAGATTATGGAGTGTCTCATCCACCAGTTCCGCTACTTCCAGCAGTAGCAATATCTCTGTGGCTTTAGATTTAGCTGCCATTATGAAAGCTTCTCAAACTCTTTCTGGCGAAATCGAATTGGAAAAACTGCTTTCATCGTTGCTGCATATCGTTATTGAAAATGCGGGAGCCGATAAGTGTGTATTAATGCTGAAGGAGTCAAATAATTTACTAATTCGAGCATTAGCAAGGCTAAGCTTAGATAACAATGAGAAGGCTAAAGTTGATTTTTCTTCGATGCTGACTAATCCACAGCCTGTTGAAGAGTCACAAAATGTACCAATTGGTTTAATTAATACTGTAAAACGCAACTTAAAACCTGCGGTGATTTTTAATGCCACCGTGTATCCGCAATTAATTAATGACTCTTACATTCAGCAACACAAACCTAAGAGTATCTTGTGCAGCCCGATTTTGCATCAAGGCAAGTTAATCGGCATTTTATATCTAGAAAATAACTTAGTCACTGGAGCTTTTACTAGCGATCGCGTCGAACTGCTCAATCTGTTATGCGCTCAAGCGGCAATTTCCCTGGAAAATGCCCGACTTTACGAGCAGTCACAAACCTATGCCCAACAGCTAGAGCAGTCATTCGCTAAATTGAGTGAGAGTAACTCTCGCTTTGAGAAACTTGTAGATAATGTTCCTGGTGTTGTTTATCAAGCCTGCTGGACTCCCGATCGAAGCAGATATCTGACCTACATCAGTGCTGAGTGTTACGACTTGTTGGAAGCCACGCCAGAACAGGCGATCGCCAATGTGCTCTTTTTCACGGAGATGGTACATCCAAATGATGCTGCCAGTTACGAGCAGTCGCTTCTGGACTCAATACAAACATTGACTCCTTTGGAGTGGTCAGGACGAATTATTACACCATCAGGGATTGTCAAGTGGATTCACGCTGAAGCTCGAGTTGAACAACACGCGGATGGAAGTGTGGTTTGGGATGGATTATTGTTGGATATTAGCGATCGCAAACGTGCCGAAGCTGGCATTATCCAAAAATCTCAAGAATTAGAACAAGCCTTACATGACTTGCAGCAAACCCAATTGCAAATGATTCAAAGCGAAAAGATGTCAGCATTGGGAAACTTAGTTGCTGGCGTTGCCCATGAAATTAATAACCCCATAGGCTTTATTTCCGGCAATTTATATGAAGCCAAATCCACCGTTCAAGACTTAACTGAACATCTAGATTTGTATCGCAGCCAAGCATCTGCTGCCAACATTGGCGATCATGCGGTCGAGATTGATTTAGACTATATCATCGAAGACTTGCCCAAAATGATTGACTCGATGCAATTGGGCTGCGATCGCATCAAAGGTATCAGCACTTCACTCCGCACCTTTTCTAGAGCTGACAAAGACTACAAAGTTGCTTTTAACATCCACGAGGGCATCGATAGCACGATTTTAATTCTTAAATATCGATTGAAAGCTTCGGATGAGCGGCCTGCCATTGAAGTAGTGACAGACTACGGCAATATTCCGGCGATTGAATGTTTCCCCGGACAGCTTAACCAGGTATTTATTAACATTCTCGCCAATGCGATCGATGCGTTGGATGAATCAAATACTGGTCGAACTTTTGCCCAAATTAAGGCTAATCCCAACCGCATTACCATTCAAACCTCCTTAGTTGATAACCGCGTGAAAATTAGTATTGGTGATAATGGTTGGGGGATGAATGAATCAGTCAAACAAAAAATATTCGATCACTTATTTACTACGAAAGCTGTGGGGAAAGGGACAGGTTTGGGATTGGCGATCGCTCGTCAAATTGTGGTTGAGAAACACGGCGGTTCCCTGAACGTTAACTCTATACTGGGACAAGGAACAGAATTTATCATCTCCCTACCAACTCAAGGCTAAAAAAAAGTTAACTTTTCCCTGGCATTCAGCTTCATCGAACCAATTACTCACTCATTAATTCTCTAACCACAATGGCAATGAATAACTCTAACCCCAATACAAACAATCTCACAACCGCTCAAATTCCCAACTATCAAATTGTCGAAACAGTTTATTCAGGAAGTCGCACCTTAGTATATCGGGGAATCCGTACATCAGACCAATTACCTGCGATCATCAAACTGCTGAAAAATGACTATCCCACCTTCAGCGAACTGGTACAGTTTCGCAATCAATACACCATTGCTAAAAATCTCAACTCACCTCTGATCGTCCAAACTTATAGTCTGGAACCGTATCGAAATAGCTATGCGTTAGTCATGGAAGATTTTGGAGGTGTATCTTTGCAGGAATGGGCCCAAAATGGAAAAAACACCTTCTCATTAACAGAGTTTTTACAGATAGCGATCGCACTGTGCGATACCTTAGATATACTGTATCGCGATCGCATCATTCATAAAGACATCAAACCCAGCAATATTCTAATTAATCCCGAAACCAAAGAAGTCAAATTAATCGACTTTAGTATTGCATCTTTACTACCACGAGAAACCCAAACACTAATCAATCCCAATGTATTAGAAGGGACACTTGCTTATATTTCCCCAGAACAAACCGGCAGAATGAATCGGGGAATTGACTATCGAACAGACTTCTATTCTCTAGGTTTCACCTTCTACGAATTACTCACAGGAGAGTTACCATTTCAATCCAAAGAGCCAATGGAGTTAGTACATTGTCATATTGCCAAAGCCTCGCCGTTAGTGCATGAAATTAATTCGGAAATTCCCTATGTACTATCAGAAATTGTCACAAAATTGATGGCAAAGAATGCCGAAGGTCGCTATCAAAGTGCGTTGGGACTGAAGTTTGATTTAGAAAAATGTTTAACTCAACTCCTAGAAACTGGTAACATTGAAAACTTTGAAATTGCACAAAGGGATCTGTGCGATCGCTTCCTGATCCCCGACAAACTCTATGGACGAGAAGCCGAGGTAGAAACTCTACTCCAAGCCTTTGAGCGAGTAAGTCTTGGAGCCACAGAAATGATGCTAGTCGCTGGTTTTTCGGGGATTGGAAAAACAGCCGTTGTCAATGAAGTTCATAAACCGATTGTGCGACAACGCGGTTATTTTATCAAAGGCAAATACGACCAATTTCAACGAAATATTCCCTTCTCTGGTTTTGTGCAAGCATTTCGAGATTTGATCGGACAATTGTTAACCGAAAGCGATCTCCAACTAGAGCAATGGAAAAGCCAAATATTATCAGCGGTAGGAGAAAATGGACAGGTAATTATTGAAGTCATCCCGGAATTAGAAATAATTATTGGTCAACAACCACCTGCTACAGAATTATCAGGAAGTGCGGCACAAAATAGATTTAATTTATTGTTTCAAAAATTCACCCAAGTCTTTACCAGTGCTGAACATCCATTAGTGATGTTTTTAGATGATTTGCAATGGGCAGATTCAGCATCGCTGAAGTTAATGGAGCTATTAATAGCTGAAACAGGTCATCTTTTATTAATTGGTGCCTACCGCGATAACGAAGTTAATCCAGCACATCCATTAATCTTGACCTTGAGTGAGATTCAAAAAAACCAAGCAACGATTAATACGATTACTTTAGCGCCCTTGAGTCAAGTCAAAGTAAATCAATTAGTTGCTGACACACTGAAATGTCCAGAAACTTTGGCATTACCTCTTTCTCAATTAATCTCTCAAAAAACTCAAGGAAATCCGTTTTTCGCTACCCAGTTTCTCAAAGCATTACATCAAGATCGACTGATTCAATTCACGCCCCCAACCCCCCCTTACCAAGGGGGGGCTACAGGGGGGTGGCAATGTGACATTGCACAAGTGAATCAGCAAGCAGTTACAGATGACGTTGTGGTCTTTATGGGTTTTCAATTGCGAAAACTACCAACCTCAACTCAACAGATATTGCAGTTAGCAGCTTGTATTGGCAATCAGTTTGA
This sequence comes from Microcoleus sp. MOSTC5, assembly GCF_036701825.1. Taxonomy (NCBI): domain Bacteria; kingdom Bacillati; phylum Cyanobacteriota; class Cyanophyceae; order Oscillatoriales; family Microcoleaceae; genus Microcoleus; species Microcoleus sp. MOSTC5. The sequence continues at coordinate 145,629 of NZ_JAUBRK010000005.1, forward strand.
TTTAGCAACTTTGGCAATTGTTTCAGAAAAATCAGAAATTGAAACCTCGGCGGATTTATGGAAAGCATTACAAGAAGGGTTGATATTGCCGCTCAGCGATGTTTATAAGTTTTATCAGGGAGAAGAAAATGAGAGATTGGTAGTGTCAAATCAAAATACCAGTCAACAAATAGCCAAGTATAGATTTTTACATGACCGAGTACAACAAGCAGCTTATTCCCTGATTCCCGATGAACAGAAAACAGCAACTCATCTAAAAATTGGACAATTACTTCAACAAAAATTCTCCGAGCTAGAGCAAGAAGAAAAACTGTTTGATATTGTTGGGCATTTAAACCAAGGAATTGAGTTAATTACTCAAGCCGAGAAACGACAAGCCTTAGCTCAACTTAATTTAAAAGCAGGACAGAAAGCCAAAAATTCTACAGCTTATGCTGCGGCAAGAGTTTATCTGCAAACGGGCATTGGGCTACTAGAGATAAATTGTTGGCAAAGTCAGTATGAATTGACCCTAAAACTCTATGTTGCCTCCGCCGAAGCCGCTTATTTGAATGCTGACCTCGACGGCATGGAAGAGATGGCAGCAGTGGTGTTGCAATCAGCTCAGACAGTTTTCGACAAGGTGAAAATCTACGAAATTCAAATTGCGGCACTAACGGCTAGAAGCCAAATGTTAGGGGCGATCGCAGTGGGAAGAGAGGTTCTAGCGCAATTGGGGGTAGAACTCCCGACGGAAGTAGACGAAACCAAGATTGGCAAAGCCTTACAAGACCTTAATCACCAACTCCAAGACAGAGAAATTGCAGGGCTGATTGACTTACCGATGATGAGCGATCGCACTGCGATCGCCGCGATGCAACTGTTAGGAGCGTTGTCTACACCAGTGATCCAGGGAATGCCAGGTTTACTGCCCCTCTTGGGCGCAACGATGGTGCGGTTGTCGCTCCAATTTGGCAATGCCCCCGTCTCGACAGTAGGATATGTGATTCATGGAATGGTGCTGTGTACCTTTTTGGGCGAAGTCGAAGCAGGCTACAAGTTTGGTAGATTAGCGCTCTCGTTGCTGGAGAGGTTGAATACTCCCTCCATGAAGTCTAACACTCTAAACCTGTTTGGGTCTCTCATTCAACATCATCAAGAATCGCTCTTGGCAACCATACCGGTGCTCAAAGATAGCTACACCGCAGGTATGGAAACCGGCGATTTTCTCTTTGCTGGCTACAGCATGACAGCTTGCATGACTATTGCGCTTTTGGCAGGTGTAGACCTAGACACTTTGGCCTCCGAATTCGTCGTTTACAGTGCTGCTCTGGCTCAAGTGAAACAAGATTCGGCGCATATTTATTTGGGCATAACTGGGCAAACGATAAAGCATTTGAGAGAAACGGTGAACCAACCAGATTGCTTAATGGGTAATGCCTACGATGAAACGGTGATGCTGCCCAAGCACCAGCAGGATAACGAACTCACACCGCTCGCGCTTGTCTACATCTACAAACTGCTGCTTGCCTACTCATGGGGCAATTATCAAGCTGCCCTCGACTACATCACCCAAGTCAAGCTGTATTTGATGGCAATATCGGGAATGTTTGTGGTTCCCGTTTTCCATTTTTATGCCGCACTTACGTACTTGGTACTCTTTCCCACTCAGCCACAACCAGAGCAAGCCGAAATGCTTGCCCAAGCTGAAACCCATCAAACTATTCTGCATCAATGGGCGCAAAATGCCCCGATGAATTATTTGCATAAATGGTATTTAGTTGAGGCAGAACGTCATCGGGTTTTGGGCAATAAAGCCGAAGCAATTGAACATTACGATCGCGCCATCCAACTAGCTAAAGAAAATCAATTCCTCAACGAAGAAGCACTAGCTAATGAATTGGCTGCGAAATTTTACCTCGACTGGGGTAAAGTACGCATTGCCCAGGAATACATGACGAACGCCTACTATGGCTATACTCGCTGGGGTGCTAAAGCCAAAGTCGCCGACTTGGAAACACGCTATCGGCAACTGCTTGCTCCCATTCTCCAACAAACTCGTTCTCCTCTGTCCACTCACGAAACTATCTTTACATTGGGGAGTGTCACCTCCACCAGTTCCGCCACTTCCAGTAGTAGTAGTGTCTCTGTAGCTTTAGATTTAGCTGCAATTCTCAAAGCTTCCCAAACTCTCTCCAGTGAAATCGAACTGTCCAAACTGCTTTCATCGTTGCTTTCTATTGTTGTTGAAAATGCGGGAGCAGATAAGTGTGTGTTAATGCTGTTGCGAGACGATCGCTTGCTGGTTAAGGGGGCAATAACTGAAAATACAGAGCCAGTTGTGTTGCAGCAGATTCCGGTTGAAGAGAGTCAGGATATTCCCTTAAAGCTAATTTACAAAGTCTTGCATAACCAGCAGACTGTTGTGCTACTTGATGCAACAGCCGATCCGACTTTAGCCAACGATCCGTATATTATTCGTCAGCAGCCTTCTAGTATCTTGTGCAGTCCCATTTTGCATCAGGGCAAGTTGTTGGGCATTTTATATCTAGAAAATACTTTAGCAAAAGGCGCTTTCACAAGCGATCGCGTCGAACTGCTCAATTTACTCTGCGCTCAAGCGGCTATTTCTTTGGAAAATGCCCGACTTTATGAGCAGTCACAAACTTATTCCCAACAGCTAGAGCGATCGCTTGATGAGTTGGGCACCGCACAGTCTCGCTTCCATAATTTGGTAGACAATGTGCCTGGGGTAGTTTATCAATACCACATAACTCCTGATGGGATTGCCTCACTGACTTATATTAGCGCCGACTGTTACAGCCTATACGAAATCACCCCTGAGCAGGCTGCTGCCAATGTAGACTTTCTCACACAGATGGTGCATCCAGAAGACCTGGCAAGTTATCAAGACTCTATCCAAAATTTTCAAACGCTATCTTCCTGGCAGTGGGAAGGGCGAATCGTCACCCCGTCAGGAATCGTCAAGTGGATTGGTGGCGAGTCACGAATTGAACAGCGTGCTGATGGCTCACTCGTTTCGGATGGATTGTTTTTGGATATTAGCGATCGCAAACGTGCAGAAGCCGGCATTCTCCAAAAATCTCAAGAATTAGAGCAAGCCTTACAAGATTTACAACAAACCCAATTGCAAATGATTCAAAGCGAAAAGATGTCGGCTTTGGGTAACTTAGTTGCAGGCGTTGCTCATGAAATTAATAACCCCGTCGGCTTTATTTCCGGCAATTTGAATGAAGCCAAATCCACAGTTCAAGACTTAACAGAACATCTAGATTTGTATCGCAGCCAAGCATCTGCTGCTAACATTGCCGATCATGCAGTCGAGATTGATTTAGACTATATCATCGAAGACTTGCCCAAAATGATGGATTCCATGCAATTGGGCTGCGATCGCATCAAAGGTATCAGCACTTCACTCCGCACGTTTTCTAGAGCTGACAAAGACTACAAAGTTGCTTTTAACATCCACGAGGGCATCGATAGCACGATTTTAATTCTTAAATATCGATTGAAAGCTTCGGATGAGCGGCCTGCCATTGAAGTAGTGACAGACTACGGCAATATTCCGGCGATTGAATGTTTCCCCGGACAGCTTAACCAGGTATTTATTAACATTCTCGCCAATGCGATCGATGCGTTGGATGAATCAAATACTGGTCGAAGTTTTGCCCAAATCAAGGCTAATCCCAACCGCATTACCATTCAAACCTCCTTAGTTGATAACCGCGTGAAAATTATTATTGCTGATAATGGTTGGGGGATGAATGAATCAGTCAAACAAAAAATATTCGATCACTTATTTACTACGAAAGCTGTGGGGAAAGGGACTGGTTTGGGATTGGCGATCGCTCGTCAAATTGTGGTTGAGAAACACGGCGGTACAATCGAGGTAAATTCTGTATTGGGAGAAGGAACGGAGTTTACAATTTTGTTGCCAGTGAAAGGATAAGACTATCTTGATAGATAAATTTTTTAAAATAAAAAATAAGAGCGGTAGAGTCGGTCTGTTGGGGATCTCGTAGTTCTATTTTCCTCAGACCAGACAAATAAAATGTATAATTAGCTACAATAGTCAATGTCTGAGAAGGAGTAATCCAGATGAGTGCAGCAGTGGATTTGACAAACCGAGTTTCCGGATATCATCTGGGTGAGCAATTATACTGCGGTTCGAGAACCCTAGTTTATCGAGCCATCCGAGAAACAGACGAGCTTCCGGTTGTGATTAAACTATTAAATCGAGACTATCCCAGCTTCAGCGAACTGCTGCAATTCCGCAACCAATATACGATCGCCAAAAACCTACGTCTGCCTGGAGTCGTTGAACCCTACAATTTGGAGTCCTATCGCCACAGCTATGCTATAGTAATGGAGGATTTTGGCGGCATTTCTCTGCGCGACTACGCCCAAGAGCGATCGCTGACTCTGGCAGAAATCTTAGAAATTGCCATTCAAATAACTGACGTTCTCAATGAACTGTATAGGCATCGAGTCATCCACAAAGATATTAAGCCAGCTAACGTGCTAATACATCCGGAAACTAAACAAGTCAAACTGATTGACTTTAGCATCGCCTCCCTACTTCCGAGAGAAACTCAAGAAATTCACAATCCCAACGTTTTAGAAGGAACCCTCGCCTATATTTCTCCCGAACAAACCGGAAGAATGAACCGAGGCATCGACTACCGCACTGACTTTTATTCTCTGGGGGCAACCTTTTACGAACTGCTGACAGGAAAACTGCCATTTGAATGTGACGACCCGATGGAGTTGATTCACTGCCATATTGCCAAACAACCTCCTTCAATAAACAGCAAAGAAATTCCGCAGGTGCTTTCAGATATGGTGATGAAGCTGATGGCAAAAAATGCCGAAAAGCGCTATCAAAGTGCCTTGGGATTGAAGCATGACTTAGAAAGGTGTTTGCAGCAGTGCCAAGAAACTGGAAACATTAAAACTTTTGAGTTAGGACAGCACGACATCAGCGATCGCTTCCTGATTCCCGAAAAACTTTACGGTCGAGAACGAGAAATACAGCAACTTTTAGAAGCCTTTGAACGAGTAGCACAAGGGAACAGCGAAATGATGCTCGTTGCAGGCTTTTCCGGCATCGGAAAAACCGTTGTAGTCAATGAAGTTCACAAACCCATTGTCCGAAAGCATGGCTATTTCAGTAAAGGTAAATTTGACCAGTTCAATCGCAATATTCCCTTTTCGGCATTTGTGCAAGCATTCCGCGATTTAATGACACAATTGCTCAGTGAAAGCGATCTCCAACTCCAAGCATGGCAAACCAAAATTTTAGCAGCCATTGGTGACAACGGACAAGTCATTATTGAAGTCATTCCCGAACTAGAACTGATTATCGGACAACAACCCCCAGCCCCAGAATTATCAGGGATAGCTGCTCAAAATCTATTCAATTTGCTCTTCCAAAAATTTATCTCTGTCTTTACCACAAAAGAGCATCCCTTAGTGATGTTTCTGGATGACTTACAATGGGCGGATTCGGCATCTTTAAAGTTGATGCAGTTGCTCGTAGGTGAATCCCAATCCAGTCACCTGCTACTAATTGGAGCCTATCGAGACAATGAAGTTTCCGCTGCCCATCCCTTGATGTTGACTTTAGATGAAGTCACTAAAACAGGGGCAACTGTCAATACCATCACACTTGCACCTCTGGCTCGAACCAGTTTGAATCAATTAGTAGCAGATACGCTGAATTGTGATCCTAAGTTAGCAGAACCGCTGACGGAATTAGTGTATCAGAAGACAAAAGGAAATCCATTTTTTGCAACGCAGTTTCTCAAGGCATTGCATCAAGATGAATTGATTAGTTTTGATATTAAAGAAGGATACTGGCAGTGCGATATTAGCAAAATTACAGAAGCAGCACTGACGGATGATGTAGTTGAATTCATGGCGCAGCAGTTACAGAAATTGCCAGTTGAAACTCAGTCAGTTTTAAAATTAGCCGCTTGCATTGGAAATCAGTTCGATCTGACAACATTAGCAATTGTTTCGCAAATTTCGGAGACGGAAACGGCAACGGCATTGTGGAAAACTTTACAGGAAGGTTTGGTTTTACCTCAGAGTGAGGTTTATAAATTTTATGTAGGGGAAGAAGAAAATATCGATCGAGCTACTTCTCAAACAGTTTCCTATCGATTCTTGCACGATCGCGTGCAGCAAGCAGCTTATTCTTTGATTCCGGAAGAAGAACGCGCGATCGCCCATTATCAAATCGGGCAATTACTCCTGCAACAAATTTCAGCAGAAGCCAGAGAAGAACGCATTTTTGAATTAGTCAATCAGTTGAACTACGGAACCACACTGGTTGCGGATCGGCAGGAAAGGGAGGAACTCGCTCAACTCAACCTAACTGCTTGCCGCAAAGCGAGATTGGCAACTGCCTATCAAGCAGCCCGCGAATATGCCACAGTGGGCCTGAAACTGCTAGGAACAGACGCTTGGCAAGGGCAGTATGAAATGACCCTATCTCTGTACGACTTGGCTGCTGAGGTGGCTTTTTTGGCAGGCGATTTTGAGCAGATGCACCAGTGGATTGAAGCGGTGATTCATCATGCGAAAACACCTTTAGAACAGGTCCAAGTTTATCAAGTCAAAATCCAGGCATTGGTAGCCCGCAATAAATTTGTCGAGGCGATCGCGATCGGTCAATCAGTCTTCCAAATGTTAGGCGTAAACCTACCAAATGAACCAACCCTAGACGATATTCGGCAGTTGAAGCAAGAAATTGATGCCTTAATTGAAGGTCGCTCTATTGAATCATTCTTTCATCTGCCGAAAATGAGCGATCCTCAGCAATTAGCCATTATGCAAAATGCGGCTCGCCTAACACCCGTTTGTTATATGTCCGGCACCAAGCTTTATTTCCTGGTCGTGGCACTCCAGGTTAAGTTGTCCATCCAATTCGGCAATAGTCCGGTTTCAGCTTTTTGCTACGTGGGTTACGCCTTCCAACTGAGGATGCTGTGGGGCGACATGACAATGGTGCCTCAGTTTGGGCAATTAGGATACCAACTCGCCTTAGAACCCGATGCCAAAAACATTCGAGCCGCCACCGCCATGTTAATGGGGGCATATGTGGGTTCTTGGACGATCCATCTGCAAGAAACGCTCCCCATTCTTCTTGATGGCTATCAAGCTGGATTAGAAACAGGCAATCTAGAATTTATGGGATACGACGCCCAGTTGTACTGTTTCAATGCTTATTGGTACGGTCAACCGCTCGCTGAACTCGAACCGCAAATTCGCGCCTATTACCAACAGTTGTGCGAGCTCCACCAAGTCACAGCAGCAAACTGTGTGTTGGCGTACTGGCAGGCGGCTCAAATTCTCTTGGGTCAGTCAGAGGACGAAATTCCCTTACGCCAAGATGCCTATGAAGAAAAAGTCCTGGCTGAGGCCAAAGTCGATTTTTACCGACTATCTTTCTTCTACTTGTATCGATTCACATTGAATTACTGGTTGGAAGACTTTGCTAAAGCAGAACACGATGCCGCTCAAACGCGACATTATTTGGCTGGAGGGATGGGAAGTATCGTTGAACCGATCTTCTACTTCTATGATTCTCTGAACGTGCTGGCCACTCCGCCTGAATCGATGTCGGAGTCAGAGCCGCGATGGCAGCGAATGCAAGAAAATCAAGCCAAGCTAAAAGACTGGGCAGATTATGGCCCCATGAATTACTTGCACAAATATCATTTAGTTGAAGCTGAAAAACATCGCGTTCTTGCTCGCAAAACAGAAGCTCTAGAATTTTATGATTTAGCAATTCAAGGAGCCAAGGAAAACGGTTATATCCAAGAGGAAGGATTAGCCAACGAACTCGCAGCAAAATTCTACTGGGAATGGGGCAAAGAAAAAGTCGCCGCCAGCTATATGCAGGAGGCGTATTACTGTTATGCCCGTTGGGGAGCTAAAGCCAAAATAGAAGACCTAGAACAACGCTATCCCCAATTACTTCATCCCATCCTAAATCAGCCCAAACTTCGCTTTAATCCTCTAGAGACGCTAGCAACGATTACCCACTCTTCGCAGACTTCCAGCACCAGCAGCACGAGTATTTCCCAGGCCCTTGATTTCGCCTCTATTGTGCAAGCTGCTCAAGCTTTATCCAGTAAAATTCAGCTTGATGAATTGTTCGGTAGCCTCAACCAAATTATTTTAAAAACTTCAGGGGCAGAAACTTGTGCTTTGCTACTCCCCGATCGGGATGAATGGCAAATCCGGGCAATAACTCACATCAATCCAGATAACGAGTTACCCACAACCCTACTCCAAACCCAACCTCTGGATAACTCTGTGGGGATGCCGCTTAAGCTGATTTATTATGTCAAAAATACCCTGCACACAGTCGTTATTGAAGGCGGCAAAACCGATATTCCGGGTTTAATGAATGACTTTACGCTCCAATATCAGTCTCAGAGTATGCTGTGTACTCCGATTCTCGATCGGGGGAACTTAGTTGCGATACTTTATCTGGAACATCGCTCGACGAAAGGAGTGTTTACGAGCGATCGCCTCCTCGTCCTCAACTTCCTCTGCACCCAGGCTGCCATTTCCCTAGAAAATGCGCGACTGTATCAGCAAGCGCAGGATTATGCCTACCAGGTTGAACAATCTCAACTGCAATTAGTACAGAGCGAAAAAATGTCGGCTTTGGGCAATTTAGTAGCCGGGGTAGCCCATGAAATTAATAATCCAGTCGGTTTTATTTCTGGGAATATCCATGAAGCGATCGCCGCCGTCAAAGATCTTACAGAATACTTGCAGCTCTATCAAGAAAAATTTCCCAGTCCGGGCGAGGAGATTGAAGAAAAAGCTGAAGATATCGATATCGAATATCTCTTAGAAGATTTACCCAAAATGTTGAATTCGATGCAAGTCGGGTGCGATCGCATCCAAGGTATCAGCACCAGTCTTCGTACCTTCTCCCGAGCCGACAAAGATTACAAAGTTCCTTTCAATATTCATGACGGAATTAACAGTACGATTTTGATTCTCAAACACAGATTGAAAGCAAACGAACAGCGTCCAGCGATTGAAGTTGTGAAAGAGTACGGGAACTTGCCATCAGTTGATTGCTTCCCCGGACAATTAAATCAGGTGTTTATGAATATATTAGCCAATGCCATTGATGCACTGGAAGAATCAAATCGGGAAGCGAGTTTAGAGAAGATTAAAGCCCCAGCCAATTGCATTACGATTCGCACAGAAACACAGTCTTCTGAGTGGGTGACGATTCGCATTTCTGACAACGGGCCAGGGATATCAGATGAGATCAAAGGTCATATTTTTGACCACTTATTTACAACTAAAGGTGTGGGTAAAGGCACGGGATTGGGTTTGGCGATCGCGCGGCAGATTGTAGTTGAGAAACACGGCGGTACAATTGAGGTAAATTCTGTATTAGGAGAAGGGACGGAGTTTACGATCTCATTGCCTACAAACGGATGAAGTTAATTATGCGATAGTCGCCTTTAACCCTTACAAATAGAGGCGCACATTAATTGTTAACAGTCAATATTTAAGATAAGGAGATCCAAAATGAATGCAAGTATAGATTTAACCAGATCAATTGCCGGATACCGTCTAATCGAGCAACTGTACAGTGGTTCTAAAACCGTGGTTTATCGAGCCATTCGAGAAATCGATCGGCTTCCAGTTGTCATTAAACTATTAAATAGAGACTATCCCAGTTTCAGCGAACTGCTGCAATTCCGCAACCAGTATACCATCGCCAAAAATCTACGTCTGCCGGGAGTCGTTGAACCTTACAGTCTGGAATCCTACCGCAACAGCTATACCCTAGTGATGGAGGATTTTGGTGGCATTTCTCTACGGCAATACGCCCAAGATCGATGCCGAAGACGGCTCGGTGAAGCACCTACGCGGGCTTTAGCAGAAATATTGGCGATCGCCATTCAAATAACTGACATCCTTGACGGACTGTATCGGCATCGAGTCATCCACAAAGATATTAAGCCAGCGAACGTGCTAATACATCCGGAAACTAAACAAGTCAAACTGATTGACTTTAGCATCGCCTCCCTACTGCCGAGAGAAACTCAAGAAATTCACAATCCCAACGTTTTAGAAGGAACCCTAGCCTATATTTCTCCCGAACAAACTGGACGAATGAACCGAGGCATCGACTACCGCACCGACTTTTATTCTCTGGGGGCCACCTTTTACGAACTGCTGACAGGAAAACTGCCATTTGAATGTGACGACCCGATGGAGTTGATTCACTGCCATCTTGCCAAACAACCTCCTTCAATAAATAGCAAAGAAATTCCGCAGGTGGTTTCGGATATGGTGATGAAGCTGATGGCAAAAAATGCCGAAAAGCGCTATCAAAGTGCCTTGGGATTGAAACATGACTTAGAAAGGTGTTTGCAGCAGTGCCAAGAAACTGGAAACATTGAAAGTTTTGAGTTAGGAAGGCGGGATGTATGCGATCGCTTCATCATCCCCGACAAACTCTACGGACGAGAAAGCGAAGTAGGAACGCTCATACAAGCCTTTGAAAGAGTCAGCGAAGGTGCAGCAGAAATGATGCTCGTTGCGGGTTCTTCAGGGATTGGAAAAACCGCAGTGGTCAACGAAGTTCATAAACCAATTGTGCGGCAACGGGGTTATTTTCTTAAAGGGAAATATGACCAATTTCAGCGCAACATTCCCTTTTCGGCATTTGTGCAAGCATTCCGCGATTTAATGGGGCAATTGCTAGCAGAATCAGATGGGCAATTAGAAACATGGAAAAGCCAGATATTAACCGCAGTAGCAGACAACGGACAAGTCTTAATAGACGTAATTCCTGAGTTAGAAAATATTATCGGTAAACAGCCACCCACCCTTGAATTATCAGGAACAGCCGCCCAAAATCGCTTTAATCTCCTGTTTCAAAAATTTGTGCAAGTCTTTACCAGTAAAGAACATCCGTTAGTCATGTTTTTAGATGACTTGCAATGGGCCGACTCGGCCTCACTGAACTTGCTTAACTTATTGATGCAAGATGTGGGGTATCTATTAATATTAGGTGCGTATCGAGATCGTGAAGTCTCCCCCGTACATCCATTCATTTTAACAGTGGATGAAATTGTCAAAACAGGGGCAACGGTGAATACAATTACTTTACCGCCGTTAAGGGAACCCGATATGAATCAGTTAGTGGCAGATACACTGAATTGTGAATCATCTCTAGCCCAGCCTTTAACAAAATTGGTCTATCAAAAAACTCAAGGTAATCCTTTTTTTGCGACCCAGTTTCTCAAAGCATTACATGATGACAAGTTAATTAGCTTTGATTGCGAGATTCAATATTGGCAATGCGATATTGCCCAAGTGAAGGCCTTAGCAATTACTGATGATGTTGTTGAATTCATGGCATTGCAATTACAGAAATTGCCCAGAGAAACTCAGGAGAGTCTCACACTAGCGGCTTGTATTGGGGCGCAGTTTGATTTGAATACCTTAGCAATTGTCAGTGAGAAATCACCAGACAGTAGTGCAACAGCTTTATGGAAAGCCTTGCAGGAAGGTTTGGTAATTCCTACTACCAAAATCTATAAGTTCTATACCCAATCTGATAGTGAGGAAGTTTTCAATGATTCCGCTAATCCGACTTATCGATTTTTACACGATCGCGTCCAACAAGCGGCTTATTCATTGATTCCTGACGAGGAAAAACAGCAGACCCATTACCATATTGGGCAACTGCTCCAACAAAACTTATCAGAGATAGAAAAAGAGGAAAAGCTGTTTGATATTGTCGGGCATTTGAATTTAGGAATTGAGTTCATGACTCAAGCAGAGGAACGGGAAGCGTTAGCCAGATTGAACTTAGCAGCCGGACAGAAAGCCAGAAATTCAACAGCTTATGCAGGCGCCAGAAGTTTTGTGAAAACAGGGCTGGAGTTACTCACAGAAAACAGTTGGCAAACTCAGTATGAATTAACCCTGAATCTTTATGTGGCTGCGGCTGAAACGGCCTACTTAAATGCCGATTTTAATGGCATGGAAGAAATGGCAGCCCAGGTTTTGCGATCGGCCAAAACAATACTAGATAAAGTCAAAATATTTGAGATTCAAATCAACGCACTGACAACTCAGAGTCAGATGTTAGAAGCGATCGCGATCGGCACCAATGCCCTAGCGCAATTGGGGATTGAACTCCCCTATGAAACTGACGAAGCATTGACACGCATTGCATTACAAAACCTTGCCAACCAACTGGAGGGTAAACAGATTGAGGAACTGGTTAACCTTCCCGTGATGAGCGATCCTCGGACAATCGCGGCGATGCAATTGTTAGGCATCTTGTTTCCGGCTATTTTTATGGCAAATCCTGCTTTGCAGCCTCTGCTTTGTGCCACAATGGTGAGTCTATCACTTCAATTTGGCAATGCACCAGCATCAACAATCGGGTATGTGGGCTATGGCATTGTGCTGTCTGGTTTTTTCGGAGAAGTAGAAAAAGGTTATCGCTTTGGGCGAGTAGCACTGAGCTTACTCAATCAGTTGAATTGGCCAGAATTTAAATGTATCACTTTACTTTGGTTTGGCTGTTTTATTCAGCATCGTCAAGAACCACTGAGGGCAGCAATCCCAACGGCGAAACAAGGCTATTTAGTCGGAATGGAAACAGGTGATTTTCTCAATGCTGGCTACTGCGTCAGTAGTTATTCATATAATAATTTTTGTTCCGGAGTAGAGCTTGATGATTGGCACGCAGAAATAGAAAATTACTGTGTTGTCTTAACGACTGTGAAGCAATATTCTCCTCTGTTTTACGTGAAGATGACACAACAGACGGTGCGGAACTTGAGGGAAATTGTCAATCAACCGGATTTGTTAATCGGTCAGGCTTATGATGAAACCGTGATGTTTCCTCAGCACAATCAGAATAGTGAGCTTACTGCACTCGCTATTGCCTATAACTACAAACTAATGCTTGCCTATCTCTTTGGCAACTACACCAATGCCCTAGACTACATTTCCCAAGCAAGCCTCTATTTGAGGGTAGCGTCAGCAATGATTCATACTCCGGTTTTCCATTTCTATGCCGGGTTAACCTACTTAGCACTCTGCTCTACGCAGTCAGAAATTGAGCAAGCGAACACTCTCGCTTTGGCAGAAACCCATCAAACCACTCTGGCTGAATGGGCACACCAGGCCCCGATGAATCACCAACATAAAGTTGACTTAGTAGAAGCAGAAAAATGCCGGGTTTTAGGCAAGAATTATGAAGCTGGAGATTGGTACGATCGCGCCATTTCAGAAGCCAAAGAAAATGGTTATATCCAAGAAGAAGGTTTAGCCAACGAACTAGCTGCCAAATTCTACTTAGATTGGGGGAAAGAAAAAGTTGCACAATCTTACATGATTGAGGCTTATTACTGTTATTCCCGTTGGGATGCAAAAGCTAAAGTAGCTTATTTAGAACAACACTATCCACAACTACTGAAAGCTATTCTCCAACCTGCTAACTTTGTCCTCACATCTGGGACAACCATCAACCCGAACTGGATGGGAAGCCTAACTAGCGTCAGTAGTAGCGAGAATTTATGGTGGGATTTTCCAGCAGTAATGATGGCGGCACAAGCCATTTCACAAGAAATTGAATTAGAGAAACTGTTAGCCACTTTGATGCAGATTATGCTTGCGAATGGGGGAGCACAAATCGGTTGTTTAGTGCTGCGCCAAGACCGACAATGGTTAGTTGTCGCTCAAGCCGCACAAAAGCAGACAAAAATATTAGAAATTTCTCTGGAAGAATATCAAGAAATTCCTCAGAGTTTGATTTATGCGGTGGCACGAACTCAAGCGACGGCTGTTTTTGACAACTTAAGTACAGCCGACCAATTTGCAGGCGATCGCTATATTATCGCTCATCAACCTAAATCAGTTTTATGTACTCCAATTATTCGCCAAGGAAAACTCGTCGGTATTGTGTACTTAGAAAATAACTTAACAGTGGGAGCATTTACTAATGATCGAGTAGAAATTATCCAGATGCTCGCAGCTCAAGCGGCGAGCTCTATTGATAATGCTCGTTTATATAAACAAATAGAGAAATATTCCCAAAGCTTAGAAGCAGAAGTAGCGCAAAAAACGGAAGATTTAAGCCAAAAAGCTTTTGATTTAGAGCAAGCATTTAAAAACTTACAACAAACCCAAGCACAATTAATTCAGAGCGAAAAAATGTCATCTCTGGGTCAACTGGTAGCTGGGATTGCTCACGAAATCAACAATCCAGTAACATTTATTCGTAGTAATGTTGCACATATAGAGGATTATGTCAAAGATTTGCTTATTTTACTTAATATTTATCAACAAGAGTATCCTGAACCCAGTAAAGTAATTCAAGCGAAAATAGAAGAAATGGATTTAGAATTTATCTGGGAAGATTTAATTAAAATTCTGGAATCTATGAAAGTAGGGAGCGATCGCATTAGCCAAATTATCCTGAGTTTGCGTAACTTTTCCCGCTTAGATGAAGCCGACATGAAAGCAGTAGATTTACATACCGGAATTGAAAGCACTTTGCTAATTTTACAGACTCGCTTAAGACTGAGCGATGGCAAATCAGAAATACAAGTTATTAAAGAGTATGGAAATCTGCCCAATGTAATTTGTTATGCTAGTGAGATAAATCAAGTATTCCTGAGCATTATCAGTAACGCTATTGATGCTCTTCAATCAATTAATAAAACAGATAAAAACCCTGCAATTATGATTCAGACTGAATTCATTGAAAAAGACAGGGTTAGAATTAAAATTACTGATAATGGTGCCGGTATCCCGGCGAATATTCAATCCCGAATATTCGATCCATTTTTTACAACTAAACCAGTGGGTAGCGGTACAGGTTTGGGTTTATCTGTTAGCTATGGTATTGTCAAAAAACATGGCGGTAAATTAACCTGTAATTCTAGAGTTGGAGATGGTACAGAGTTAGCGATCGAGATTCCCATCAGCTATATTAGAGCCTAAAGAAGCATCTTACTGCTACGCCCGTTGAGAGGTAAAACAAAAGATATGCGATCGTTTATTTACAACTAAAGGTGTGGGTAAAGGCACGGGATTGGGTTTGGCGATGGCACGGCAGATTGTGGTTGAGAAACACGGCGGCGTGCTATAAGTGAGAGCGACTTTAGGTCGCGGTACAGAATTTACAATTTCACTTCTATATCTGGAATCGCACTATCCACCAAAATTCCCATCCCCTGCGGCACCACCATCCCCAGCAGGGTACCAATAATTCCCACTACCATAATGCTGGCGATGTCTTTTTCATACCCCTTGAAGCCAAACTGTAACAAGGGCAACACATTATTAATAACACTAGGTAACGGTCGGTAAAACTGGTAAGCTTCCGGTGCCAAAGTCGCCGCCACCGTCTCATTCACCCTCGTCCGAGTTTGAGTTACTCCATCGAACAAAACGCAACCGTTACCAACAACTAACAAAGCCACCGGATGCCCTGCAATGGTGGAAGCTAAAGGCGGGCCGTATTCTCTTCGCCACCAGCCATCCTCCAACGCCACCATCCGAATCCGAAATTGGGAGGAACGCGCTATAGCCTCCACCAAATCTTTTAGAGATTTGAGTTCATCCAACTGCGTCGGAGGACTAATCGTTATTCCCATCGCTTTTCCCACTGCACCCGCCGCAATTAACAAAGGAATTCCTTGCTGGAAGGATACCGTTTCTTGCTGCGGTTTTACTACACCCGCTAACTTAGAAAGGGCAGAATTGACTCTCATTAGATTCAGTTCTTCTCTTTCTTGAATTTGGCGAAAAGCCACCTCTGTTTTCTGCAACTCCTGCCCGTTCAAATAATTGAATAAATCGGTATGTAAATCGGCTAAAATGTTTGGCAGCGAAGCAGCACTCCCGTAATTTATGAAGGATAATTCCTGGGAAGCGAACGCCGCTGTGTATTCCAGGCTGAATGTCTTCTTGAAACGGTTTACCCAACCATTCACTAACCCAATTGCATTTTCTTCGCCAACTGTTACCTGCGCAACCAAATCTGCTGTGTTAATTTGGTATATTTCTGTGGGTTCGATCGCCACCGCCAACAGTCCCCATTCTTCTCCCAGCGCTGCACCAAATAAAGCTTCGCCCGCACCCACATCGAACAAATATTGGCGATCGCCACTAACCAAACTATCCTTGACTTTAGTCGCAAACAATGCTATAATACCAGTCTTGATAATCCAGATATTTTGTCGATCGTCCAGCAACAGCGGTTCATTTCCTTTGAGGCAGTAAAGGATATCAAGTCGAGAAAGATTTACATTTTTACATTATATAGCGATCGTAGTAGTATCAAAAAAGATAAGTCGGCAGTAATAGAGTTTAAAAAAAGGCGTTGCATTATGGTGCGATGAATTGAGGTCAAACTTTCAAATTCTGGGATGTCTCCATTCCTCAATGATTCATAGCGCCATTGAGCAACGCCATATTTTCTTCATCTCTCACTGCCCACACTCTCTCCCTCTCCCACTCGCCCACTTTTCCCATCTCCCCTCTGCCATAAGAGAAAATTTATTATATGCGTAGCAGAGCTACAGATCGCTCATTTTAGGGCGTATAAATTATGTTGAAGTAAATTCCCTTATCTTGCAGATTGTCGCCCCGATCGCTAATCCTCACCAAAGGAAAAGCGTAATCTACGCGCAGGTTCACCCGCTGTATCGGTTCCCAGATTACGCCCAAACCCACACCTGCTAAAAATGTCTGATTCGTTAATTTATTAGGATTGTTCGCAACGTTCCATACCGTACCCGCATCCAAAAATGGAGCCAATTGAAGTTTGGGATTTCCCGAAGCATCCCGCTGCAAAGTAATCCGATCCTCGATCGAAACTCTGAAGCCGTTATCGCCAGAACGGACATTTTGGCGGTACCCGCGCAAAGATTGCCCGCCGCCAATTACAAATTGCTGGGAAGGTAACAAACTATTAGCTGACAACTGCAAGTCTGCCTGCAAAATTAATAGATGTTTGTCGTTCAATCGCTGTACTCGCTGCACTTGACCCAGCCAACTAAAAAATTGTCCGTCGGGATCGGAACCTTCGTATTGAGTAGCATCAAACAAGCTAGTGCCGATCGTAAATTGCGATCGCACCGCCCAAGCACCCTGCGGGTCGCGCCGAATGTAGTCCTGTCCAAGCTTAATTGCGCTCGTATTGGTGACCCCCTTGGACTCCTCGCGGATGCCAAAAGAACGCGGTTCGCCAGCGAGAAAAGTTCTGCCTGTCTGATAAGTAAAACCGGCAGATAAGGCAAATTCTTCGATCGGCGTTCTCCGCAGCGGCTGGCGGTAACTAACTTCAAATAAATGCGATTTTCCCGAAATGTCAAAACTGTCAAAAGGTTCTTGTACAATACTGTTGCGGTTTGGTGCCGCCCTCAATTGCAAAGTGCCGTTCATCGCATTTAGCGGCAGGCGATAGCTGAAATCAAACACGTCTGAATCGCCGAGCGATCGGTAATAAGCCCCTGCCAGTTCGTCGCCATTTCCCGTTATATTGCGGTGCCGCAAACTAACTCCCAATCTTTCGGAACCGACACTGGGAGGCGAGTAATTGTCAATGCTGAAAGTAGGCTGAAACGGATTAGCTTCCAAGACTCGGACGATCAGAATGCTCTCGCCTTCATTCTCCCCAGCCCGCAGACTGGCTTCTACATTGTCAAATAAAGGATCGACTCGCAGCAGCCGGAGTTGGTCTTCTAATGAAGCTGTGCTTAAAGGCATTCCCGCCCCGAGTCGAATCCGGCTGCGGATGTAACTTGGATGCAATCTTTTAGTTCCTTCTACCTCAATTCGGGCTAGCTTGCCTTCGATAACTTGAATTTGGACTACCCCTGCGGTGATAGTTTGGGGCGGCAAGACTGCTCTCGAAGTGATGTAGCCGCGATTGAGGTAAATTTCGGTAATTTTGTCGGCGATTTGTTTGAGCTGTTCTAGGGTGGTAGAACGGCCTTCTAACGGCTTGACTAAGGCATTAATTTCGTCTTGGCTTAAAATTGTGCTGCCAACTACTTGAATTTTCTGCACCTCAATTGCTGTATTCGGCAGGGTTGGGGGTACTGGCGACGGGGGGCTAGGCGCTACTGTTGGCGGTACTTGGGGAGGTTCTGGCGAAGGCTGCGGGGCCGGTTGCAGAAAACGATCGCGATTTGGATCTGGCTGAGTCGGCGGCGACGGTAACAGCGGATTGGGTACTCGATCGCGGTTTAAGTCGGGCGGGAGGTTTCCCGGTGGCGTCTGCGGGTTCTGGGCTAAAACTGGATTGCAATCTAGCTGGTTCTGACATTGGGGATCGCTATCAACCAGATTTTTTGGTTCGGGCAAGATGCCCGCACCACAAGCAGTTTCATCGATTGTGGAACAGGCATCTTGGCTGTTTTCGGCGGGGTTCGATCGTGTTTCTGGTTCAGGGTTGGTCTCGATCGAATCGGGAAGCTGATTTAAGTTTGTTGCTGTTTCATCCTGCTTGATTTCCAGTTTTTGCAGTGCTAATACTTGATTGCCCGTATCTGCTGAGTTGTCAGCAGCAACGGGCAACTGAGAAATATCCTTTGTTTGGGATATAGCTTTATTGGCATAAAAGCAAGCTATCGGGAGCGCAGTTAGAAGTGAAATTCCCAACCGAAATAGTGCAATATTTGCATTCGGGCGCATATTTAATAATTTCTCTAAAATAAGTTTGTCGGCTGCTTGACTATGCCAGTTTATCATTTAGTATTAGGCGAAATTTGACCATCAAAATCTCCACAGTCCGGCTTTCAAGATGCCAGAAGTCCGAACTGCCGATCGCGGTACAAAAATTTTAATTTATTTAGGACGATAGACCAAAAAACCCGGAACAGGCAAAAATCATCTGTGGCGCTGCCAAATACCGCGCTCGAAACCGAGTTTTTCGTACTTGCTGCACAAGTCATACTATTTTAGGTTTTAGATTTTAGATTTGGCAATGACTTATGGCAGCTATCACGGTTTGGGGCTTGCCTACCGTTGCATTTTTTTGGAAACAGGTATCGAATTATTGTCTTGTGATAGGTGTTAACTCACTTGCGACTAAGGGTTCTTGGGCGATTTTGCCGAGTTGGACTGAGTTCAACACTGCTGACCACTTGATCGCTAAACTGGCATCGCTGGGAAACGCGATGCGCAATTGAGCTAGAGTTGCCAGGTACTCGTACCAGAGACTTTGTTGGGCGAAGATGCTGAGCTTGGCGCGATCGGGCGATCGATCCAACTGTGTTTTCACGTTTGGGGCGAGTGCGGTGCGGTTGATCCACCCGGAAACGAGAACATCATCTGTTGTATTTTTTGGGTTGCATTTGATAGTAAAGTACCATTGATAGTTTTTGCCAACTTCCAGGGCTGGCGAGTTGTCGTCGGAGCCGAGGCTGACGCTAACGATACCTGCACGGCTAGTTACCATGCGAAAACTTTTTTTGTATACTGTTTTGTCCCTTTCGTCTGCTAACTCAAACTCAACTGTTTTGTCGAGGGCTACGGGAAGGTAGTAGAAAAATGTTGGCTTTGCTGATATGGTTTGCCCCATAGTTGATTGGGGAATCAAGGCAGTTAAGGCTGCTGTGGCGGTCGGGCATTCTAAGCCGCGGGTTCCTCCCCCTTCCCGCCTTCCGGGTACTCCGCCCTCCGGCGGTTGAAAGCTATTCCACGCGGCTCCCGTTGGCTGAATGTTCGGTCTGCTTCCCCTGGGTTCAGGGGGTTGAACTGTTTGCCAGTTGAGGGGTAGCTGCGGTTGTGAGTGGCGTTCGACGCTGTTTGCGGGGCTGTTGAGAGCCTCTGCTGGTATTAAAAAACTACCGGCGGCAACTGCCTCTAAAGACAGAATTAAGGAAAAAGCACCGATATTTAGAGCAGACTTCCAAGCCATGACGAACCTGCCTTCTGATGAACCTAGGAACTTTATCGCACGGTTTTATTGTATCCAAGGTTTTGACGGATATAGTAATCTGTTGTACTTAATTTATATCTTCAGGCAGATACGATTATTTGGGTCGCTCCGATCAACATAGAATTCTGGGTCGCGTTTGTCAGTGGTAGCTTAGTAGTTATACTTACTTTTATTCACGGCAGCAGGTTGGGTTGAGCTTGTTAAACCCAACTTTGACAAAGACTAATATTCGGGCTCTTTTAACTCTGACAAGAGGCTACAACGCCTCTTTTCGTAAAAACACCCGGTTGATGCGTCAGTCCTGGATATCAGGAAACTCGGCAATTTTGCTGGTGAACCTCAAGCGATCGGCTACAAGTTACAAATCAGGTTTTCTGTACAATACCGGCAAGAAATTTAGCATGAATCTCGATTCACCTGTTCTCTCGGACAAACAGCCTTCGGGGCTGCGGATGGTAAGACCCATAGGAGTGTTGGCACTGCACGGCATTGCTTTTTTAGGAAATAGGTTGTTCGCTATCGATCGCGCCGAAGGGCTGCTATTGGAGATCGATCGAGAAAGTGACAACACTACTGTTTTGAATCCTTATCAAACGGCTAAGTTTGCCGGCGCAACGGGGCTGGCTATTTCGGAAGATACTCTCTGGTTTGCGCGGGATGAGGATATTTGTTGCTGTCGGGGCGCAATTCTGGACGGGGCGATAACTGAACTCAAACCGGAACATTTTGTTTCGCTTTCTTATCCTGCTGACGGGATTGCTGTTTGGAAATCTACGCTTTATGTTACGTGCCATAGATTGGGATATATTCTGGTTTTTGACCTGAAAAGCGGTCGGGAAATTACTCGGTTTTACGCTCCCGGTATTGGGGTAGAAAATATCACTGTCCGGGATGAGGAACTTTGGGTTTGCGACAAGACTGAGCAAACTGTTTACTGTTTGGAAAGGGGAACTGGGGAGATTAAATTTAGCGTTTTGACTCCTTTTGAGTCGCCTTCTGGTTTGGCTTTTTACAAGGATTCCGAAACCGGGGAGGAGGTTCTGTACGTGGCTTATGCCGGGGATGAACTTTACATCCGGGATGACCCGAATTCGGAAGATCCTTTTCAGTTGACGAAGCGCGATCGCACTTTTATTCACCCTTTGTATTTTCACTACAATGAAGCCGACCGCTACGCTCTGTCAAACGGTTTTTTGATGGAAATGTCTTATGTGGAGGAACTGTCTCCTCTCGATGAGGTAGAAATCGAAAATTTGGAGTGGCGGATTGCTTTGCCTTCGGAAACTCACCGGCAAAAGGTCAGGAAAATTACGCCGATTGGAATGCCTTTTACTGAGGAAATTCAGGAAGGGGAACGGGTGGCGGTGTTTAAGTTCGATCGGCTGCACCCTGGGGAACGCCGAATTTTTGGCTGGAAGGCTTTGTTAGAAGTTCGATCGATTAAGTATCAGTTGTCGCCTCGGGATGTCGAAAAGATTCCGAAGCTGTCGCCGGAGTTTGCAGCTAAGTATTTGGTGGACAATGACAATTTGGCGATGGATACGGAGATTGTGCGATCGGCTGCTGTGGCTGCCATTGGCTCAGAAACTAATATTTTGAGGCAGTTACTGAGCATCCGCAATTTTGTTTACGACCAACTTTCTTACGGGATTAGGCCTCACATTGACACTCCCGATCTTGTACTGCGCCGCGGCATCGGTTCCTGCGGCGAGTACGTGGGGGTATTGTTGGCTTTGGCAAGGTTGAACCGGATTGCTTGTCGCACCATAGGCCGCTACAAGTGCCCGGCTTTTGCTGACAGAAAAGGGGTGTCGCTGGAGCCGGATTTCAATCACGTTTGGCTGGAGTTTTACATTCCGGGTTTTGGCTGGGTGCCCATGGAATCTAATCCTGATGACATTCAAGACAGAGGCCCTTATCCTTTGCGATTTTTTATGGGTTTGGCTTGGTATCACGTAGAGATTGGCAAGGGAATTCGGTTTCAAAGTCTCACGAGCGGCGGTCTTCCTTTAAACAAGGAGGATGTTTCCGTGGGGAGTCTGGCAATTAATCATGTGAGGTTTACAATTTTGGAAGAGTTGCCAGCAGTTTAAATGGAGTGTTAACAGTTAACAGTTAGCCCTCAACATTCAACTGTTCATTGTTAACATTTTTCATCTAAAATCGAAAGTAGAAAATGTAAAATCAGAGGAAGAGGGGTTGTGGAATTTTCGATTGCTAATATTCTCGTTTTAGTAGCCTTTGTACTGCTGCTGACGGTGACTGGCGGGGTCGCTTATTTGACCGCGGCTGAGTGGCGCGATCGGAGGCGGTTAGATAAGGCTAAACGGAAAAAAGAATAGCTCTTGGCTGTTGACAAAGTGCATATTTTATGATAAAAAACAAGGCGACATGGTTGGTCGCCTTGTTTTTTGATTAGATGTATTTTCACGGCAGATGATATCAAGTTTGGTAACACAACCATTATAGGTTTGTAGTGAGGACTTGAGTCATAATACAAAACTGTGATTCACGGGCTTTCAGCCCGCGCCACAATCAACACACTACAATAAACACAGAGGAAAAAGGGAATTTTGGAGTCGATCTCTTAAGTCCACTGTCGGAAAAATGTATTTTCTTGCCAAGCGGCGGCGGTGCGCTTTTCAAGTGCTGCCATTTCTGTTTTGTTCAGGGGTTTGAATCCTTGGGCGACTTTGAAGTTTTCTTCTAATTGCTTTACTGAGTCGGCGGCGATGATGCAGCAGTGCACGCCGGGAAGTGAAAGTGTGTAGCCCATTGCTTGGTGCATTCCATCTAAAACACCGTTCAGAAATAATTTGCCGTAAGCTGGTATTTTCATGGCTATGACACCGATGTTTTTGGCTTTGGCAACTGGTAAAGCGCTGGTAACAAAGGAGCGCGGGTGATGTTTTTCGGCGGCGTTGAGGGAAATTAATGTTGTGTCGAAAGGATAGCGCTGCAAGCCTGCGGCAATGATGGCTGGTTCGTGGTGTCCGGTGATGCCGGAAAAACGAATTATTTTTTGCTGTTTGGCTTCTTCGATCGCCTTTATTGCTCCTTTGGCACTGAAAATTTGGTCTAATTCTGTTTGGAATGAGACGTGGTGGAGTTGCCACAAGTCTAGCCGATCGGTTTTCAATCTTTTGAGCGATCGCTCTAAGTCTCTCCACGCGCCATCTCTGTCTCTGGCGGAGGTTTTTGTGGCTAGGAATAGGCGCGATCGATATGGTGGCAAAACTTTGCCTAAGTTTTCTTCGCTGGGCCCGTACTCGGCCGCCGTGTCAAAATAGCGAATGCCTAGTTCGATCGCGCGTTCAATTTGCACCGCCGCTTCTGCTTCTCTTCCCGGCTGCGACAGCGGTGTTTGTCCTGCTCCCCCCAAACCGAAAATCGGCACTTTCACGCCGGTGTTGCCTAACAGTCGTTCTGGCATTTTTACTGTGGCGGCCCCCTGGTTATTGGGTGCGGCTGCGATTTCCCGATCCTGCTGTTCGATCGCCTTAGCGCCTGCAATGCCGCTGGCAACAGCTATACTGCTCAATATAAAATTGCGGCGAGTCTTTTTGCGGGTCATGGTTTCGGTCTCCTCAGAATATGTGAGTAGAAATTAACCGCGTTTGTGAGAGCACAATACATAGATTTTTACCGCAAATTGGATAATTTTCCCCCTATCCGACGGAGGAGATTGCCGGGGGAAAATTATTTATGTGCCGATCGATTATTCGTCAATTATCCATGCGCGAATCAGTTCGTTTATCTGTTCTGGTACTTCGTCGTGGGGACAGTGACCAGCTTTGATAAAGTGTTCTGTTAACTGCGGATAGTGTTTGCGAAATTTAGCGCTTCTTTCTGTAGAATTCATCCACGGGTCGCCTTCTCCCCACAGCATTAGCAACCGGCAGTTTAATTGACTAAGTAATACGTCGATTTTTTCGCCTTGGGGTGTTCTGAATACAGAAGCGAATACTTTGGGGGCACCGGGATCGCAGGAGGGAAGGTAAATTTCTTCTACTAATTGGTCTGTGACGGCGCTTTGGTCAAGATAAACTTTTTCTAGGGTTTTCCGAATTGTCGATCGCTGGCGCACGTACTGGAACAGCAGAAAACTTGCCCAATCTTGCTGAAATAAGGTTTTAGCTACCGCAGATATGGCTTTTTGCAAGGGCGGGGCTTCGGGTGCGGGCTGCGGTTCGCTGAAGGGGCCGGCGCTGTTGATTAATATGAGTCCGGCGGCTGATTCGGGGCGCTGGGCGGCTACACACAAGGCGGCGTAGCCTCCGAGGGAGTTGCCGGCTAGTACGGCGGGCCGGCCGATGATGTTGGTGATAAAGTCGTGGAGTTGGTCGCGCCAGAGGTCGCCGCTGTACTGCAATTCGGGTTTTGCCGATCGCCCGAATCCGATCAGGTCGATCGCCCACACTTCAAAGTCTTTGCTCAGCCCGCTGATATTTTTGCGCCAGTGGTCTGTGGAGGCTCCAAAACCGTGAATTAACAGCAGGGGAGGGCGTTCTGGATGCCGTTCGCTCGATCGAACGTAGTACACTGAATGCCCCCGCCACTGCCAGTAAGTGCCGGCTATGGGGGCGGAATTCATGGCTGGGGTTGCTTTCATAATGTAAAGAAATAATTATTTACTTTAAATATTGTATCGCGACCCTCAGATTTATAAAGTTTTCCAAACGCGCCTGGCTTATGCCAGAAGAGAATTATTCAATTTGGGCGATTTGGGATATCGCGATCGCCCGCTCTCAGAATGAATAAGTTTTGTAACGAATATTGATTTTGTGAGGGTCGCAACAATCGGAGATATTTTGCCCGATCGCTTTTGGGAAATATATCCGGTTCGGGCTGCAACACACCTAGGTATGATGATTTTGCTGTGTGGTAGCCTAGCAAGTTGTTGGCGATCGGCCCTTGCCCAGCGGCTGCGAGGGTCGATCCCGATTCGCGATGGTGAAGGGATCGACTTTTTTATAGTTATTTCCGAGCTTTTCAAGGTGGGGATCGTTTGGTATGAGCTGTTGACGGCTTGGGGGATGCAGCGAGCCTAAGCGTTGCTAGGTGGCAAAAGCCGATATCGAGAATCTGGCTGCTGGGAGAAGTTATAAGTAAAATTACTGATGGTTCTCTGCAGAAGTTTCTCAGAATCCCTGAATATTTTGTGACGTTCTTTGCTGTTCTTAATTGCTTGGATACTCTAAGATAGAAGTAGAGCTGCGGCGCTCAATTAATTAGCATTTTGAATACTAGGGAGCCAACTATGCAGGGTGTGAACTTTATCCACCTGAAAGTTAGGGAGTTTTCTGAGTGATTGCTATTTCACCCCGTCCGGTCGGACGCAATTGGATTACGATTAGCTTCGCTTCTACTCTATACCTTTGTCCTATTTTGGATCTGCTCCTAGCAGAGGTGCCAGATTACTGGCAAGCGGAATTGCGGTTGGGGCTTCAAGAAGCTTTGGTAAATGCTGCTAAGCATGGAAACAAGTTAGACCCCGGTAAAACAGTTGGAGTCCGTTTTTCGGTCGTCCAAAACCAATATTGGTGGGTAATATCGGATGAAGGTTCTGGCTTTAAAGCTCCTTGCAGTTGCAACCTTTATACCGATGATTGCGAGAGTCTCCTAGCACAGGATGTTGTAGATGAATCTGCACTGCCCCATGTGGAACAGGAATGTGGTAGGGGGTTGTTTATTCTTTACCAAATATTCGATCGCGTAGAGTGGAATTCTCAAGGTACAGAGTTACGGCTGTGCAAAGGACTTACGGGTGGCTACGGGCTGCCGGGCTTGCGCTAGCACCCCTATTTTGCAGAAGTTTTCACCTCAGCTAGACCTGGCAATTCTTTCGTTCCCGGGCTTAACCTTGGAATGAAAATTAGGAGAATCTGGGTATAGATAGCTGATTTTAATGCAAAATGTGAGTTTTGAGTTAAAAAAGTATAAATCTTTTGAACTCACAATCGCGCTGCTCGATCGAGCGGCGCGATTGTCTAAATTTTGAGCTACTAATCAAGTCCAAACTCAAGACTCAAAATTATTTGCCGTGGGTGGCACAGGGAGGAGCAGATATCGATCTATCCAGCCATCCTGCTGCTTGGTTTAAGCGCGGGAGAGCTTCTTCTGGCTGTTTTTTGAGCAAAAAGACCAGAGCGGCCGCGGCTTGCTCGCAGGCTCGCGCGGAACGGTTGGCTTTGAGGCGGTGCCAATCTTTTTCGTGGATGGCGAGGCGCGCGGCTAGAGCCTGGGCTAGTTCTACCGTGCTAAGCTCGTTGAGGTTGACAGTTTGGGTGGTTTGTGCAGTTTCAAGCATAGGTGGCATTTATAGCGATTTGGCTGCCGTTTCTAAATTTAACAAATAATATACTGGACATAATAACAACTAAATAGCCAATTGGTTTTTTTAAATTATTGTCAGGTTTGCAGATCAAAATGCCTCAACAGCCGTCAGATTTAAATCGAGAGACACCGGGAGATGATGAAAGTGAGTTTGTTCAAGCGATCGCAGCAGTGGAGCGATCGCTCGCGGCAGTCAAAGAACGGTACACTCAAATTCAGGTCGATCGACAGCGCCAAGTCGAACTCGGCCATCGGCGCGAAGAAATCCGCCAGTCTAAACGCCAAAATCCATTGCCGCAACTCAAAAAAGAATTGCGGGAAATTGAGCAAGAATTGGAAACTATCGAGTTGAATTTAGAAAGCAGCCTGTTTTCTTGGGGAAGCATAAAACAACCTTTTTGGCAAGCAGTTCGCTTTGGGGGACTCGGCATTTTGCTCGGTTGGATTTTGAAATCCTACGCAGGTTGAACTATGTTGAGATTTATGATTTTTTTAATGAACCGCAGAAATTCACAGGCGGGACGCCTGTTCCACAGAGGGCGCAGAGGAAGAGAAAAGAGATAAATATGGTGCAAAATATTAAATAAACAGGAGTGGATATTATGACAAATCAACGAATTGCAGCAATTTTGCGCGCAGGTGAACCCGACGAAACTGTAACTGTTCAAGGCTGGGTTCGCACTAAGCGCGAATTGAAAGAATTTGCCTTTGTCGAAGTCAACGACGGTTCGGCGATGGCTAACTTGCAAGTAGTCATAAATTCCGATTTGCCAGAGTTTGAAAACGTACTCAAACAACTGAATACAGGTGCATCTCTAGAAGTTTCGGGAGTGCTGGTAGCGTCTCCCGCAAAAGGACAGCGAATTGAGTTGAAAGCCTCACAAGTACAAGTTTACGGCGATGCAGACCCGCACACTTATCCGCTGCAAAAAAAGCGGCATTCCTTTGAATTTTTGCGGACAATCGCCCATTTGCGGCCGCGCACAAACACCCACGGTGCTGTCTTTAGAGTCCGCAATGCTTGTTCGGCGGCGGTACACCAATTTTTTCAAGAACGCGGTTTTTTGTGGGTTCATACTCCAATTATTGCCGCTAGCGACTGCGAAGGTGCGGGGGAAATGTTCGGCGTTACCAACTTTGATTTAAAGAACGTGCCGCGCACTGATTCGCAAGAAGTTGATTATGCTAAAGACTTTTTTGGAAAGCGTGCCTATTTAACAGTTAGCGGTCAGTTGGAAGCGGAAGTTATGGCGATGGCTTTCGGCAATGTTTACACTTTTGGCCCGACTTTTAGAGCGGAAAATTCTAATACTTCGCGGCATTTGGCGGAATTTTGGATGATTGAACCGGAGATGGCTTTCTGCGATTTGCAGGGAGATATGGATTTGGCTGAGGCGTTTTTAAAGTACATTTTTAAATACGTTTTGGAGCATTGCCCGGAAGATATGGAGTTTTTCAACGAGCGCATTGACAAAACGGTTTTGGCTACTGCTGAAAATATCATTAATAATCAGTTCGAGCGGATTACTTACACGGAGGCGATCGCACTTTTGGAAAAATCAGATAAAAAGTTTGATTTTCCGGTAAGTTGGGGCTTGGATTTGCAGTCGGAACACGAGCGTTATTTGGCTGAGGACTTGTTTAAAAAGCCGACCATTGTCAGCGATTATCCCGTCGGGATTAAAGCATTTTATATGCGTTTAAACGATGACGAGAAAACGGTGCGAGCAATGGATGTTTTGGCTCCTAATATTGGGGAAATAATCGGCGGTTCGCAGCGGGAAGAAAGGCTGGATGTGTTGGAGCGGCGCATGGAAGCCCAGGGTATGAATAAGGAGGAATTGTGGTGGTATTTGGATTTGCGCCGCTACGGTACTGTGCCTCACGCTGGGTTTGGTTTGGGATTTGAACGGTTAGTGCAGTTTATGACGGGAATGGGGAATATTCGGGATGTGATTCCGTTTCCGAGAGCGCCTTTAAGTATTGATTTTTAGTTGAGGATTGTGCGGAAAATAGGAGGGACACGGCAATGCCGTGTCCCTACCTGAAAAGAGAGGAATGCAAGTCCTTGTTACCGATTAAGTCGCCGAGGGAATTGTGATATCAACAGATTGCACTTTGACCGAATTTCCCAAACTCGATAACGGCGGTTGAATTGCCTCCGTATTTCCGACTACTAATGTTACCAGATTTTCCGGTTTCAAGTAAGTCTTGGCTACGCGCTGCACGTCGGCAATTGTTGCTGCTTCGATGCTGCGGCGGTAGCTAAAAATGAAATCTTCGGGATA
Source organism: Microcoleus sp. MOSTC5 (assembly GCF_036701825.1). Classification (NCBI taxonomy): domain Bacteria; kingdom Bacillati; phylum Cyanobacteriota; class Cyanophyceae; order Oscillatoriales; family Microcoleaceae; genus Microcoleus; species Microcoleus sp. MOSTC5. Next base: position 174,225 of record NZ_JAUBRK010000005.1, read on the forward strand.
ACCGTAGTATTCGTAACGCATTAATCGCGACAAAGTTTGACTGGGATTTTCAAATTTGAAGATGAAAGAATTCAGGGTGGAATCTTTAGCGAAAGCTAATTCTGCCGGGGTAATTGGTTCGGTGCGGATACGATCGATCTCTGCCCGAATTGCCTGGATAAACGGTACTGTTGCGTCCGATCGCGTTTGGCCTCCAGCGACAAACACCCCCGGATAGTCATATCTCGGACTCCAAGCTGCGTATACTGAATAAGCTAAACCTTGGCGCGATCGCACGTTATTAAACAAACGGCCGCCGAAACCGTTGAGAACCCCATTCATTACGTCCAAAGCACCGTAATCTGGACTGCTGAGCATTCCGCCCAAATGTCCCATTTGCACGTAACTTTGACTTAATTGCGGCTGATTTACAAAAAATACGCCACCGCCTTTTGCTGGCGATACGGTTGGTAGCGCAGGCACTTCTGCACTTGGATTCGGTTGCCAGTTGCCAAATTTTTGCTCGACGAGCAATCGCATTTTAGCAGTATCAAAATCGCCAGAAATACCCAAAATCATGTTTTTGGGGTGGAAATATTTCTGGTAGAAACTCACCACATCGTCGCGGGAAATATTGGCGATGGTTTTGTATTCTACCGTGCGCGCGTAAGGACTGCGATCGCCGTAAATTAACTTTTCAAACTCGCGGCCGGTAATATCGTTAGGATCGTCATTGCGGCGGGCGATCGAACCTTGAGTTTGATTCTTCGCTAAATCCAACTTTTCCTTAGCAAAGATTGGCTCCCGAATCACTTCCGCAAATAAGTCAAACACGGGTTCCACATCTTCAGCTAAAGCACTAAAATTAGCAGTGCCAGAAGTAACATCAATCCCCGTTTCTACCGAAGCTGCTCGCTGTTCTAGCAACTGATTTAGTTCATCAGCCGTATGCCTGCTAGTGCCGCCAGTCCGCATCACTTCTCCCGTCAAACCTCCCAATCCAATTTTATCGGCAGGTTCAAAACGCTCGCCCGTGCGAAATAGCGCCGTTCCCCCAATTAGCGGGAGTTCCCGGTCTTCCATCAGATACACCCGGATGCCATTTGTCAGCTCGAAGCGAGTATATTTAGGCAGTTTAATTTCGGGCACCGCCGGGAATGTTAATTCGTCGTAGTGTTTCGGTGCAGCCGCTAACGAAGGTAACAAATTAAACGTGCCCAGTGAAACAGTAAAAATGCAAAGCGATAGCAGAAATAACTTTACGTTTTTCAGTCTCAATTTAGTCCTTTTCATTCTTTCTCCTAAGTTTCCTATTGTGACATAGCGTCGGGATCGTGCCCCGCGCCCGCCCTAGATGCAAGACTATCTCTTAGTCTGCGAAGGCAGACTTTGTTTGTGTAGGATCGGTTTCAACCGCCGATTCTAAATCGAGGCAGAGCCTCTGGATCTGCGTTCCCAGGCAGAGCCTGAGAACGAGTCTTTCTTCCTTCTTCCCTCTTCCTTCTTCCTTCTTCCTTCTTCCTTCTTCCTTCTTCCCTCTTCCTTCTTCCTTCTTCCTTCTTACAGCGGCAAAAGCTTGCCAATCGTGCGATTTTCCGGCCGGAAAGTTGCCTGAGCGACACGCTGAATGTCAGCCGGAGTAACAGCCGCGATCGCATCCAATTCCTTGAACAAATTTCGCCACGAACCGGTGTTTACTTGATAGTCCAGCAGCGAAAATGCCATGCCCATATTAGAATTGAGCGATCGCAACAAATCGGCTCTCGCCTGAGTTTTCACTCGATCCAATTCCAAATCAGAAACCGGCTCAGTTTTCAGGCGATCGATTTCCTTGCTCAAAGCTGCCGCTACTTCATCAACCGTGCGGCCCGGAGCAGTTTGAGCGTAAAACAACATCAAATTCGGATACTTTTCCCCCGGATAACCGCTGAAACCTTGAGCAGCTAGGGCTAATTGCTGTTGTTCTACCAAAGATTTGTAAAGCCGAGAAGTGCGGCCATCGCTGAGCAAAGAACCAATCATTTCATAAATCGCATTGTCGGGATGGTTCATCGCCGGTCTGTGGTATCCTTCCAAATACCAAGGTTGAGTTTTTAATTTCAGCGTGACTTCCTGAGTTTGGGTTTGGGGAGGCTCCACAATTTGCAATTCAGAAGGCGCAGGTTTCGCCTTGTAGCGGCCGAAATAAATTTGAGCCAGTCGCTTCACTTCCGCAGCTTTCACGTCTCCTACCACCGCCACAGTCAGCTTGCTGGGGACGTAGTGAGTCTCGAAAAACTTCTGCACGTCGCTGCGGCTGAGGTTTTTAATGTCTTCAGTGTAGCCAATTACGGGGCGGCGGTAGGGATGAACAGAGAAAGCTTTGTTGGCAAAAACTTCAACCATTTGTCCGATCGGAGAATTCTCGGTTCGCAGCCTGCGCTCTTCTAAAATTACTTGTTTTTCTTTGTAAAATTCCCGAAATACCGGTTCTAGAAATCGCTCGGATTCCAGCGACATCCACAGTTCTAACTTGTTAGCTGGGAGGCTGTAAAAATACATTGTGGCGTCGGTGGAAGTAGCGGCATTTAGTCCGACTCCGCCTGCTTGTTCAACTATTTTGCCTAGTTCGTTGCGCTTGACAAATTGCGAAGCTTCGGCTTCAACTTTGTCAAATTCTGCTTGAAATTTGGCGACTTCTTCAGTTTTGCCGCTGGCTTTTGCTGCTTGCATTTGCTCGAAGAGTTCATCTTGTTTTTCTAGCAGCGGCTTTTCGGCTTTGTAATCGGTAGTGCCGATTTTTGGCGTGCCTTTGAAGGCTAAATGTTCGAGATAGTGCGCGACACCTGTTTGACCGTCGGGTTCGTTTGCGCCGCCGACATCGGCGTGAATTAGAAACGATGCTACGGGCGATCTGGGCCTTTCGAGCACGATGAATGTCATCCCGTTGTCGAGCTTAAATTCGGTGACTTGCTTGATTACTCGATCGAGCGACGGTTGAACAGAGACTGCTTGGGAGCCGCTAGCGGGGTTGGGGCGGGCGAGGGCGATTTCGGGAGAAATGCCCCACCACAGCAGTACAGCGGCCAGCAGGGAGGCGATGAATCGAGTTTGGCGATCGGGCGATTCCCTACGGGATAGCTTCGCTTCACGGGGTTTTTGGAACTGCAGGGTCATTCGATTTTAGATTTTAGATTTTGGATTTTGGATTGTCAAACAAAAAATGTTTGTGCTCGGCGGCCAGAGATTCTTTTTTAAGGATAAAGATTTTTGGAGGCATAAGCGATCTGTTGCGCCCCAGATGTTAGGCTGATACAGCAAATCTCACAAAGGGTCATGGGATTTTAGATTTTAGATTTTAGATTTTGGATTGTCAAACGGCAAGAAGTTTATGCCGAATAACAAGAGATGCTTTTTAAGCATGAAGATTTTTGGGGGCATAAGCGGTCTGTTGCGTCACTTCCAGTTTAAGATTAAAATCACGCACAACTTAAAACTTAACATAATTTAGTTTTTCAGTCCTGAACCTGCTGTTCCAAGTCGCCAATTACCGATTGCAAAGCCATGCGAATTTTTAATCAGTCTCCTCCTTCTGAAACAGAAACCAAAAAGCGGATTTTACAAGCCGCTCAGCGGTTGTTTGCCCGCAGCGGATACGACGGCACTACAACTCGCGATTTAGCAGCGGCGGCGGGGGTGGCGGAGGGTACGCTATTTAGGCATTTTGATAATAAAAAAGCGATTTTGATTGAGGTGGCGACGGAAGGATGGGTGGAGTTGCTGACGGATTTGCTGACTGAATTAAGCGAGATGGGCAGTTACAAAGCAGTGGCTCAGGTGATGCGGCGGCGGATGCTGAATATCCGCGAGAATAGCGACATGATGCGGGTGTGTTTTTTGGAGGCGCAATTTCACCCGGATTTGCGCGATCGAATTCAGTTGGAAGTCATCGGAAAAATGAGCGATGTGGCTGAGGCTTTTTTTGAAACGGCGATGGAAAAAGGAGTTTATCGAAAGATGAATCCGAAGATTGTCGCTCAGGTATTTTTGGGAATGTTTGCAGTCGCGGGTTTCAGTCAAAATACGATTATGGAGCCGAATGCTTCTCCGCTGCAAATGCAGGAAATGGCGGAAGGATTAGCCGATATTTTTCTGAATGGGGTTTTAATTAAAGATGAATAATTAGGGCAACAGGGAAAAGTTGTTATGGGCAAAGTTTGGGACTATTCTATTCGGCCACTAACCCAGGAAGACGAGCCTTTTCTGTGGCAAATGCTATATGAAGCGGCGCACATGGCAGAAGAAGGCGAATCCACGGTGCAAGCGGTTGTCAATCATCCTTTAATTGCGAAATATGTCAAGAATTGGGGACGTGAAAACGATCTGGGCTTCGCAGCAATCGAATTGAACGGCAGCCAGCCAGTAGGAGCCGCCTGGCTGCGTTTGTTTACAGAGGATGACAAGGGGTTTGGCTGGGTTGACGATACTACCCCGGAATTGGCGATCGCCGTTCTTCCAGAATATACAAATCAGGGTGTAGGAACGCAGTTGCTGGCTCGTTTGTTGTCAGCAGCACAAGTCTCTTATCGATCGGTATCCCTGAGTGTCAGAAGCTCGAATCGAGCCCTGAGTTTGTACGAGCGATCGGGATTTAAAGTAATTGAGGGAAGCGAGACAATCAACCGCACAGGAGGGACATCATTCACGATGAAAGTTGATTTGGATTAAGTGAATGATTACTCTATAAATTCGTACATTTCCTGTACCCAATTCTCCCGATTTTCCTGCCATTCATCCGTCACGACTTCCCAAGTTGTATTGCTTTCAAGTTCCAGCAATAGACTTGATACTTCTTCAAGGGTCGATGCTGTATGACATTCTTGTACCCAACTTTCCCTGAGTATTTTCCAGAGACTTTGTACCGCTTCCCGCTGAAAATTAGATTCTAATTCAACTAGCAATTTGGCTAGGTGTTTTTCGTCAATTGCTGCTGACACCTCGCTCATCCAACAGTTGCGACGTTCATTCCATTCTTCCGTCACTGCGTCCCCGTTTAGGTGGGCTTGAAACTCTAACAGTAATTGGTTTAGCTCTACCATATTAAATTTGGTATTGTTGGGAGTTTGTGCTAAAATTATACAATTTTTATTGATTTAGACTGTTGGTTTTTTATAATGAGCGATGCGGCTGAGGCTTTTTTGGAAACGCCTATGGAACAACAAGTTTATCCAAAGATGAATCCGAAGATTGTCCCTCAGGTATTGTTGGGAATGTTTGCAGTCGCGCCCTTCAGTCAAAATACGATTGTGGAGCCGAATGCTTCTCGGCAGCAAATGCAGGAAATGGCTGAAGGACTCGCTGATATTTTTCGGAATTGGGTTTTGCAGGAAGATGAATAATTAGTCATTAGTCATTAGGAAATTTTAGAGCCTGGGAACGCATATCTACAGGCTCTGACTCGTCGAAACTACTCCTTAAACTTGTGCATTTGCTGTACCCATTTCTCGCGATTCTGCTGCCATTCAGCGGTCACAGCTTCCGAATTTATATTGGTTTCTAGTTCCAGCAATAAACTTGATACTTCTTGAACAATCGATGCTCCCAGACATTTTGCTACCCAACTGTCCCGGCGCTCTTGCCACTTAACATCAACCGATTTTCCCTGCAAGTTAGATTCCAATTCAACTAGCAATTTTGCTAGATATGTCAGGTTAACTGATGCGGCCACATCGCTAACCCAACTGTCCCGGCGCTGTTTCCATTCTTTTTTCACTCCTTCCGATTTGAGGTTGCTTTCCAGCTCTAACAGTAACTGATTTAGTTCTACCATCTTAAATGTTTGACTTGTTGTAGTTTGTGCTACAATTATACCATAAGTTTCAATAAGCAGAGTGTTAATTTTTTGACAGATGGCGGTCGCAGTGAAACTACAGAATAGATAACTTAATGATGAGCGATGAATTTACTTTAGATATGCTAGACATTCCCTGCGGTTGGAGGCGCGGCGAAGGGGACTGGACTGGAGTAGCGGCGGCTTTTTCTAGAGGGGAAACTGTCGAAGTAATTCAAGAAGTTGGTTCTACGTTGTGGCAGAACAGTCTGCCAGAAAAACATTGTTTGTATTGGGAGGGTGAAAATTTATCCACTATCAAAGCCCGAATTTGGATTAGTTTCACCCAGAGAAGATTTTCGCCGGACTCTGCTTTTCCCAAAGTTCAGTGGCATCCGAGAGTGTTGTGGCTAGGGATAGGTTGCGAACGCTACACAGCGCGAGAATTAATCGAAACTGCGATCCAAAATGTATGTCGCGGTTATCATTTAGCGGAAAGTGCGATCGCAGGTATTGCGACAATAGACACTAAAGCAGGTGAAGTCGGCTTGCTGGAACTTTGTCAAGCGCGAAACTGGCCGTTAAAAACCTTTGCTGCTGACATTTTAAGTTCCGTAGAAGTCCCCAATCCTTCAAATATTGCAGCAAAACAAGTCGGGACGCCCAGCGTAGCAGAAGCTGCGGCACTTTGTGCGATCGAACTGATATCTTGTACCATTCTCAAGAACAGGCAAGATGCCTGTGAAGCGAAGAGTGAATCTGCTTGTGGGGTGGGCATCCTGCCCGCCCGTGAAAGGCTTTTAGTCCCTAAAAAAATATTTCGCTCGGGCAAAAAAACAGGTTCTGTAACAGTAGCGGTTGCAGTTTGCCCGATCGAGTATCTGGGATAATGTATTACTGAGACAAAGTATTGGCATTCACAAATCGACCAATCAACCCAGAAACGAATGACAACACAATTGAACCCAATAAAGCCGGCCAAAAACCGTTAACCGCAAAGCCGATATTGAACGCACCCGCCAACCACGAAGCCAGGGAAAGCGAAATTGCATTCACAACGAATAAAAACAAACCTAAAGTAATAATAGTCAAAGGCAGCGTCAGCAATGTAAGAATCGGTCTGACAATCGCGTTGACCAATCCGATAACAACAGCAGCCAGCATCGCCGCCGGAAAGCTCACCACCGCAATACCTGGTACAATGTTAGCGGTAATGACCAGCGAAACCGCTGCGACTATCCAAGTCAAGAAAAAACTTAGCATATGTTTTTTTTCATCTCCATCACTATTAATTAAGATTGTACCTGTTTAGTCGATCGACAAAAGTTCGGGATACACTACGAAATACCCACCTTGCGAGAATATCAGACTTATGAAACTCCGGCAACTAGCAGCCTTCCTCTTAGCCCTAACTATCTTCATCCTGCCGCGGTCAGCCCAAGCTCAATCTAAATATTACCCTCCTCCGCTGTCCTTTAGCAACGCCGAACTGACAAGACGCGATTTTTCGGGTCAAATGCTGCGGACTGCTGAATTTTCTAACGCTAATATGGACTTGACTAATTTTTCTAATGCCGATTTGCGGGGAGCAATTATGAGCGCTTCGGTGATGACTCAGGCGAATTTGCACGGAGCAAATTTAACTAATGCAATGATAGATCAAGTTAAATTTACTAAGGCAGATTTAAGCGATGCAATTTTAGTGGAAACAATTTTGCTGCGTTCTACTTTTGAGGAAGCTGATATCACCGGGGCTGACTTTACCGACGCAATTATGGATGGCGCACAAGTTAAAGAATTGTGCATCAAGGCAAGCGGTATTAATTCCCAAACTGGGATTTCTACTCGCGATTCTTTGGGATGCCGCTGATTTATTTTATAATCCCACAATTTCAATTTATGGAATATTGGTATGGGCGGCGCCGAAGCCCACTCCTAAATCAATAAATACACCAAATAAACTTGTTTGTGGAACGGGTTCTCCTGCTTCTGACAGCATAAACCATAATTACTGAGGCTTGGCTTTTTTGAGAGAAGCCTCATAATTCTCACTCATTAACTGATTAACTTCTGGATTGTAAATCCGCAGATAATTCCAGTAATTCTCAAACACCGATTTTACGTATCCTTTCGTTTCAGGAAACGGAATCTTTTCCGCAAAAGCATCCGGGTCGCTAAAATTAAACCTCTTCAACCAATCCGATACTGCATTCGGCCCGGCATTGTAACTCGCCACAGCTAACATCGAGTTATTCTTGTACTCGTCGTGAGTGTGATCCAAATACCACGTACCGAGTTTAACGTTGTCGTCCACATTCTCCAATGAATACTTTTTGAGGCTGATTTTCTCAGCAACCCAAGCTGCTGTTTCCGGCATTACTTGCATTAACCCGGTGGCACCAACTGATGATTTGATATCGGGCATAAACCGCGATTCTTGCCGGATTAATGCGGTTACTAATACTGAATTTATTGTGCGTTCTTTTGACCACTTGACAATGGTTTCTAAGTAAGGAAAAGGATAAAGTGCTTGCCAATAAATCGGTTGCTGTCTCAGAGCGAGGTATTGGGTTCTATCATCTGGTTTGTCGCGCTGCCGCAAACTCCCAACCATCCACAAACCGTCTAAATTGTCTCCGACTCCAATTCGCATTAAACCGTCGGTAAACTGTTCCGCAATACTTGGTTCTACGCGGTCGATAAATTCTACTTGCCACAGATTCCAGGCATCTCTATCTTGACCTAATTGATAGAGTTCTTTCAACGCAGGAGAACCGGCGGTTGGTTCGGGGCGCTGAGGGGGCCGCACTACATTCGGAGACAAATCTCGGACTGTGGTAAAGTCGCCTACGGGCCAGCCGAGAAGTACAGCCGATCGCCACGCAAAATATGATTCTGGATAGCGTAAGAGAGTGTACTCAAACGCAGTCTTGGCGTCTTGTTCGCGGCCGAGTTGCTGTGCCCATTTCCCGACCCAAAATGCTGCTTCTGGAGCTTGTTCGCTGTCGGGATTGTGCGTGGTTAATTCTCTCGCCCACTGCCAAGCTGATTTTAAATCTCCGCCTTTGGCAAACTGCTGGGCGATCGTCCACCGCAATTCGCCTGCTTTATCAGAATTATTGTATTTTGTCAATAGCAACTTGCGGGTATCTGAGGCGGATTGACCGCTGCGTGCTTTGTCGAGAAGTTGGGATTTATCTAACAAAGCTTCGGGGGCATAATTGGGGAATTTGCTAATAACTCGATCGAGCCAAACGATCGCTTCTTTCGGTTCGCTCAGCCGCGACAGCCGAATTAAACCCAAACCAGTATCTTCGGCATCGGGAAACTCGCGCACTAATTCTTGATAGGCAATTCTCGATTCCGGAATTTTTCCTTCGAGCCACAAACCGCGAGCTTTTCGGTAAAGATTTTTGGGATTGCGGGGAGCTTTACCGTAAGCAATAGCTCCTTTGCCGTAATCCTGTTTTTCCCAATAGCCAAAGGCAATTTCTTCCCAATCTTCCGGTTTCAAAGCGGCGCCGTTTCGCTGCACAAGTTGTTCCAAAATTGTACCGTAATCTTTGACATAATGACCGTATTTTGCTACGAGCAGCATCAACTCCGGCTGATTGGGATTTTCTTTTAACTTAGCGAGGGCAATTTCTACGCTGCGGGGATGAGCGGGAAATTCAGTAATTGCCTGTTGCCAATATTCCGGTTTTGACTTGCCTAAAACATATAAAGCTTCCGCTGCTACCGGGTCGCTCGGATAGTTTTTGAGCAGTTCCTGCCAAGCTTTTTGGGCTTTGCCTTTGTCGCCGCTCAATTGGTAAGCTTCCGCCCTTTTTAGGGCAATGTGAGCAGCTAAAACCGGATATTCTTGCTCTAATTTGTCCAATAACTTTAATGCTTTGGTCGCATTTCCTTGCTGGATTAAATCGCTGGCAAGCAGGTAGCGGGCGCGGCTTTGAGGGGAGATTTCCTGCTGCGGGTTCGTACTTGCAGACTGACTGGTTGCGAGTTCAACTAATTTCGCCGATCGCTCGCTCGGTGACAGCGATACCAGCATCTTGACTTGCGATTCGGAATTCGCGGCATTCAGGGGCTGCTGAGCCTTCTGGACCGAGCCAAAGCCCATCCATTTCATCGCAGCAACCAAAGAGCCGATCGCAATAACGCAAACTGAAACGCTGATTAAAACAGAAAATCGGGCCCGGCGTCGTTTTAGCATGGGAAAATTTAAGAGAATAAGAATAAAGAACCGATCGTTTGTCAAAAACCATCACAGACCGGATGGGTGTTCAACGCCATCACAGGCCGGATACCTGTTTAACGAGAAATAAATGTTAAGAGTGGGGCGGGCCCTTTCAGCAGACCCCAAAACAGATTATTGAGATTGGTGCGAGATCCGATCGCAGGCGGACTTGGCTGATATAGTAGCAGAATTTATTTCGATGCGGAGCGGAGAATTTGTGCGATCGATCTATTTACCCGCACAAAGGAAAAACGACAAAGCACCAACTACAAAGTACAATCAAAAATCTAAAATCTAAACTGTAAATCAAAACATGGAATTTCTAGTCACCGATAAACCCGGCTCTGTTTGGACGGGAGACGCCCTGGCAATTGGTTTGTTTGAGGACGCCCTGGAACTCACCGGCGAGCTGGCACAATTAGATGAAAAGCTTGCAGGCACATTGAAAGAGCTGCTACTGGAAGTAGATTTTAAGGGCAAAGCTGGCACGAGCGCCATCACCCGCGTCGGTGGCAATAATCCCATTCGCAAAATTGCGATCGTCGGTTTGGGCAAAACAGAGGACTTAAAATTAGACACGGTGCGGCAAGCTGCGGGTATTTGCGCCAAGTTAGCCAAAAAGGAAAAATGCAAAACCCTCGGAATTAGCTTTCCTGTATGGAACAACGCGCCGGATTCTACAGCAAGCGCGATCGCCGAAGGTGTAGAACTCTCCCTAAATCAAGACAACCGTTTCAAATCGGAACCTGACGACAAAAGCCCGCAAATCGAACAAATTCATTTGCTCGGTTTTGCCGGTACCGAAAGTGCGATCGCCCGCGCCCGCCAAATCACTGCCGGAGTCATTTTAGCACGGGAATTAGTCGCAGCGCCGGCAAATTTTGTCACCCCGATTACAATGGCCGAAACCGCTCAAAGTCTAGCTGCCGAATGCGGTTTAGAATTAGAAATATTGGAGCGGGAAGACTGCGAAAAACTAGGCATGGGAGCTTTTCTCGGCGTTGCCCTAGCATCTGATTTACCGCCAAAATTCATCCACCTCACTTACAAACCAGAAGGCACACCGCGCCGCAAAATAGCAATTGTGGGCAAAGGATTGACCTTTGATTCCGGCGGTTTGAACATCAAAGGAGCCGGCAGCGGCATTGAAATGATGAAAGTAGATATGGGCGGCGCTGCGGCTACTTTGGGAGCGGCAAAGGCGATCGGGCACATCAAACCCGATGTGGAAGTTCACTTTATCAGCGCCGTCACTGAAAACATGATCAGCGGCCGCGCCATGCGCCCTGGAGACATCCTTACAGCTTCCAACGGCAAAACAATTGAAGTCAACAATACTGACGCAGAAGGCCGTTTAACCCTGGCTGATGCTTTGGTATTTGCTGATAAATTGGGAGTTGACGCAATTGTCGATTTAGCAACTCTAACCGGGGCTTGCGTAATTGCTTTAGGCGAAGATATCGCGGGTTTGTGGAGTCCTCAAGATAGCGTCGCCGCCGAAATAGTCGCCGCCTCAGAATTGGCAGGCGAAAAATTTTGGCGAATGCCGATGGAAGAGAAATATTTTGATGGATTGAAAGCATTGCACGCCGACATGAAAAACACGGGCCCGCGTCCCGGCGGTTCGATTACAGCGGCGCTATTTTTGAAGCAGTTTGTGAAGGATACTGCTTGGGCGCATTTAGATATTGCCGGCACGGTTTGGAGTGACAAAGAAAATGGCTACAATGGCCCTGGGGCTACCGGTTTTGGAGTTCGGACTTTGGTGCATTGGGTGCTGGGCGGCGCTTAATTGTGGATTTCCAGCACAAACATTGAGATGTTGTCTGCCTTAAAAGCCCGTTAGTCCATGAGTGAGCCAGGGGTTTAAGACCCCTGGCTTACAGCTTAAGTCATCTAAAAGTAAACTTAATAGCGATCATTAAAAATTTTAATCTTTCAGAAGCCATAAGTAGGCGAATTTATGTATTCCGTAACTGCGAGGAACGTAAGCGTTGCGAGCCGCGACACGATCGCAATCGCTCATACTTGCCGAAAGCTTTGCTCCCCGGGCCCAACCTAGACTGTTTTGACATTCCCTGAAAAAATAGCTGTTTCATAAAAAATGAAAAAAGTATATAATTATGTAAACATTTCACTAGCAGAAATCAAATAATTATATTTGATCGGATTTGCATTGGTACAGATAACTTTTTTCTTGAACTTTATGCAAGAACAATTAACAATTTTTTTTTCAACACTTGCTGTATCTTCCCCACTCGGCTGCGACGCGCTGCCGGAGTTGCGACTGTACGCTGTTTTTGACTCGCTGACGGCACTGGCTTATTGCTCGATCGCCCTATCTTTAGTTTATTTTACCCGCCCAGGTTCTCACAGCAAGATTTTAAGGATGTTTGCCGTTGGTTTTTTTGCCTGCGGCGCTGCTAAATTGACGGAAGTTTGGACGCTTTGGCATTCCATATATTGGCTGTCGGTAACTCTCAAAGCTGCAAGTGCTTTGATTTCTTTGCTTTTAGCCGCAGTCGCCCTCGCCGTCATGCCGAAAGCACTTGCCGAGTATGGTTTAAATCAAAAAGAAAAATTTCAACAACAGCCGTTAAAACAAGTAGAAGAAAATCAGCACCAGCATGATATCGAGAAAGGAGAATTGTCACAACAATCGCTCAATTTTTCTTCTTCAGATACTATTGTCGATCGCGCTTTAGCTCTCAATTCGCTTAACGAACAGTTAGAAAAAGAAATTGCCGATCGCCAGCGGGTTGAGGAACAGTTGCAACTGACTCAATGTGCGATCGACCGATCGGCAGATGCGGTATTCTGGATCGGGCCGGACGGTAAATTTTTGTATGTCAACGACGCTGCTTGCTCTTCATTGGGATATTCTGCTGCAGAATTGCTCTCGATGACCGTGCACGACATCAATCCAGATTTTCCTCAAACAGCTTGGAGTTTGCACTGGAAAGTCTTAAAACGCTGCGGTTCGGTTAATATTGAAGTTCACCACCTCACTAAGTACGGTCGTATTTTTCCGGTAGAAATTACGATCGACCATTTGGAATTTAACGGCAAAGAATATCAGTGTGCGTTTGCTCGCGACATTAGCGAGCGCAAGCGGATTGAGGCAGCTTTGCGAGAAAGGGAAGAAGAATTTAGGTCATTAGTTTCTAGCATTCCCGGTGCGGTTTACCGGTGCAGTGCTGCTGGGCGATCGAGCTTAACTTTTATCAGCAGCGGCATCGAAGCTATTTCTGGCTATCCCGCAGATAACTTTATGCAAAAACCGGTGCAGGCTTTTCCGAGTATAGTTCATCCCAATGACGTGCAGCATATCGAGACAACTATCGATCTGGCTATTAAAACAAAACAACCTTACACGCTCGAATATCGCCTGATTCACTGCGACGGAAATGTGCGGTGGGTTGCAGAGAAAGGTCAAGCCATTTTCACCGCAGCAGGTCAAGTCTTATCCCTCAACGGTGCGATTTTTGACATGACAGAGCGCAAAGCAGCGGAGGATGCTTTGCGGCTCTCCGAGGCGATCGCCAACAACAGAGCCCAGCAGCTAGAAATCGCTCTTAAAGAACTCCGAGAAACTCAAGCTCACCTAATTCATACCGAAAAAATGTCAAGTCTCGGTCAAATGGTAGCTGGAGTAGCTCACGAAATTAATAACCCTGTCAGTTTTATCTACGGCAATATTTCCTATGCCAGCCAATATATCAGAGACTTGTTGCAGCTTGTAGAACTTTACCAAAAACACTATCCTCAGCCAGCGGTAGAAATTCAACAATGTATTGATAATATCGATTTAGGATTTCTGAGAGAAGATTTGCTAAAAATATTATCTTCGATGAAAATGGGAGCCGATCGCATTCGCGAAATAGTTCTGAGCTTGCGAAACTTTTCGCGTTTAGACGGCTCGGTAAAAAAGCCTATTAACCTTCACGAAGGCATAGACAATACGCTCATAATTTTGCACAACAAACTGCGAGCCAGAGGCGACTCTCCCGAAATAAAAGTAATCAAAGATTACGGTAAACTGCCATTAATAGAATGTTATGCAGGTCAGCTAAATCAGGTATTTATGAATCTGCTTAGCAACAGTATTGACGCCTTGGAAGATGCTTGCCACCAAAAAAGGCGAGCGGCTGTCGGCGACGATTGGGAACCAACTATTAGCATTCGCACAGAAGCCCTGAACGAAAATAGTATTTGCATCCGCATTGCCGATAATGCCATAGGCATGACAGAAGACGTGCGGAGCCGATTGTTTGACCCGTTTTTCACTACAAAACCGATGGGAAAAGGCACTGGTTTGGGGTTAGCCATCAGTTACCGAATTGTCGTGGAAAAACACGCCGGAGCCCTTAGCTGCCGTTCCGCCCTAGGAGAAGGTACGGAATTTGCGATCGAGATTCCTTTATGAATTAGTCCGACGGAAGTATCAAGATTTTGGCAGAAGCTATCGCTCACTCTAAATCGGGCAGTAGAAGTATCAAAAAAGGAAAACTTGCTGGAGTAGGAAGTGAAAACCAGCTCATATCAAATCCCGTAGCATCGTCGGGCGTAAAATCCAGTTCTGATGGCGACAGTCGCCCCAAAACCATTACAGGCTAATGTTTTCGCGCTTGGGATAACTTCATGAATTTGGGCCGACCGACTAAATAATCTCAATACAGTAAAAAGCGCTTAGTTGTGATAAAAACGAAAGGTATCGTTAATACCACAAGACCCCAAGTTATAATATTTACCCTCATTCTATCACAACATTCTCGAAAAAGATCTCTACCCACAACAGCTATTTACGCTTCAGATGCTCGCACAAGTTGTTACAATCACAGCAATAAGGAATGAAAATTTAATAACACAAGCAAGGTATAATAAACAAATGAGTGAATATCAATGTACTTGACATTTCATT